>CALQLM010000067.1 GCA_943331415.1 Bifidobacterium breve | reverse complement strand
GATACCTGGTTCTCGTCAGCCCTGTGGCCGTTTTCCACCATGGGCTGGCCGGACCGCACCCCGGATCTTGAGAAGTTCTATCCCACCAGCGTTCTCGTCACCGGCTACGACATCCTGTTTTTCTGGGTCGCCCGCATGGTGATGTTCGGCACGTTCGTAGCGGACGACGATGCGATCACCGGCGGCGGTCGGCGTGGCCCCCAGGTCCCGTTCACGAACGTCTTCCTGCACGGCCTGATCCGCGATGAACACGGCCGCAAAATGAGCAAGTCGCGCGGCAACGGCATCGACCCTCTGGACTGGGTGGAGTTGTTCGGCGCTGATGCACTGCGGTTTACCCTGGCCCGCGGTGCCAGCCCTGGCGGTGACCTGTCCATCGGGGAGGATCACGCTCGTGCGTCGCGCAACTTCGCCACCAAACTGTTCAACGCGACGCGCTTCGCGCTGATGAACGGTGCGGCGCCGGCGCCGCTGCCAGCACTCGATGAGTTGACCGATGCCGACAGATGGATTCTGGGCCGGGCCGAAGAGATGCGCGCCGAGGTGGACGCGGCCTTTGACGTCTATGAGTTCAGCCGCGCCTGCGAATCGCTGTACCACTTCGCCTGGGATGAATTCTGCGACTGGTACCTGGAACTGGCCAAGGTGCAACTCGGCGAAGGCCGCGATCACACCACTGCGGTACTGGCTGCAGTGCTGGACACGGTGCTCAAACTCCTCCACCCCGTGATGCCATTCGTGACAGAGGTCCTGTGGCAGGCGCTGACCGGTGGCGAGTCGGTGGTGATCGCCGACTGGCCGCAACCATCGGGCGTTGAGTTGGATTCGGTTGCCGCACGTCGGATCGCCGATATGCAGAAGTTGGTGACCGAAGTACGCCGATTCCGCAGTGATCAAGGCCTGGCCGACCGGCAGAAGGTGCCGGCCCGTCTGGGCGGCGTTGACGAGGCCGGACTCGCCGGGCAGGTAGCAGCGGTGACAGCGCTGGCCTGGCTCACCGACGCCGGTGCTGATTTCAGCGCCACGGCTCAGGTGGAGGTGCGGTTGTCCGCCGGCACCGTCGCCGTCGAACTGGATACGTCCAGCACCGTCGATGTCGCTGCAGAGCGGCGCAGGCTGGAGAAGGACCTCGCGGCCGCGCAGAAGGAGATGGCCGCGACCGCGGCCAAGCTCGGCAACGAGGCGTTCCTGGCCAAGGCGCCGGCCGATGTCGTCGACAAGATCCGGGATCGCCAGAAGTTGGCGCACGAAGAGAGCGACCGGATCACCGCGCGCCTGGCTGCGCTGGCATGACTCCTGAGATTCCGACACCCGATGAGATCGCCTCGCTATTGCAGGTTGAGCATTTGCTCGACCAACGTTGGCCGGAAACCAAACTCGAGCCCAGTACGGCGCGCATTGCGGCGTTAATGGAACTGCTCGGCTCCCCGCAGCTCAGTTATCCCTGCATTCACATCGCCGGCACCAACGGCAAGACATCGGTCGCCCGGATGATCGATGCGTTGCTGACTGCTCTCGATCGGCGGACCGGCCGGACCACAAGCCCACACCTGCAGTCCGCCGTCGAGCGCATTGCCATCGACAATGAGCCGATCAGCCCGGCTCGGTATGTCGAAACCTATTGTGAAATAGAGCCTTTCGTACAGATAGTCGATGCGCAGTCTCAGGCGGGCCAGTTTGGACCGAACGGTCCGGCGATGAGCAAGTTCGAGGTCCTCACGGCGATGGCTTTTGCCGCCTTCGCCGATGCGCCTGTCGACATTGCCATTGTCGAGGCCGGTATGGGCGGTCGTTGGGATGCCACCAACGTGATCGATGCCCCGGTCGCGGTCATCACGTCGATCGGCATCGATCACGCCGAGTTTCTGGGCGAGACCATCGCCGAGATTGCGGCGGAGAAGGCGGGCATCATCGGTGCGCCCCGCGGTGAGCTTGTGCCAGTCGACACCGTCGCGGTCATCGGGCGCCAGACACCGGAAGCCATGGAAGTCCTTCTGGCCCATGCGATACGCGCCGACGCCGCGGTAGCGCGAGAGGACTCCGAGTTCGCGGTTCTCGGTCGGCAGGTCGCCGTTGGCGGCCAACTGATCGAGCTTCAGGGCCTCGGCGGGGTGTATCCGGACATCTTCCTTCCGTTGCATGGTGCGCATCAGGCGCACAATGCCGCGATCGCGCTGGCAGCCGTCGAAGCACTCTTCGGCGCCGGACCGCAGCGTCAACTTGATATCGACGCCGTCCGTGCGGGTTTCGCGTCGGCAACGAGTCCGGGTCGGCTGGAGCGGATGCGCACCGCACCAACGGTCTTCATCGATGCCGCACACAACCCCGCCGGGGCCGCGGTCCTCACGACGGCGCTCTCCGAAGAGTTCGACTTCCGGTTCCTGGTAGGCGTCCTCAGCGTGCTCGCCGACAAGGACGTCACCGGAATCCTCTCCGCCTTGGAGCCGGCCTTCGATCTCGTGGTGGTCACCGATAACGGATCGCCGCGCGCATTGGATATGGAGTCGCTCGCGTTGCGTGCCGAAGAGGTATTCGGCCCGGAGCGGGTGGTGCGCGCCCCGACCCTGTCCGATGCCATCGAGACCGCCACGGCTCTCGTCGAGGACGCGAAGGTCGACGGCCTTTCCGGCGCGGGCATCGTCATCACCGGCTCGGTCTTCACCGCCGGCGCCGCTCGCACCCTGTTCGGGAAGGATCCGCTATGACGCCGGATCCCGAGCCGCCTGCTCCGGCGGGAGACCCGTGGAAGAGCTTCCGCGGGGTCATGGCCGGAACGTTGATTCTGGAACTGATCACGGTATTGCTGGCACTGCCGGTGGTTGGCGCTGCCGGTGGCGGACTCACGGCCTGGTCGACGTCCTATCTCGTCGGTTTCGCGATCCTGCTCGGACTGTTGGCCGGTGTGCAGGGACGGCCGTGGGCCATCTGGGCGAACCTCGGGGTCCAGCTGCTGCTTGTGGCCGGATTTTTCATCTACCCGGTCATCGGGGTCATGGGACTGCTGTTCGGTGTGGTCTGGGGTGTGATCGCCTACCTGCGCGCGGAAGTTTTGCGCCGGCAACGCTTGGGGCTGCTGCCCGGCCAGCAATCGCCACTGAACTGAGCAGGTACGCTGAGCGCCGTGACTGAGCGGACTCTGATGCTGATCAAACCCGACGGCGTGCAGCGGCGGGCGGTCGGCGACATCCTCGGCCGAATCGAGCGCAAGGGCCTGAACATCGTCGCGCTCGAACTCAAGACCGTCAGTGATGCTCTGGCCCGCGCACACTACGCCGAGCATGCGGATAAGCCTTTTTTCGGTTCGCTGCTGGAGTTCATCACCTCCGGCCCGGTGGTTGCCGCCGTCCTGGAGGGACCTCGCGCTATCGCGGCCTTCCGCCAACTCGCCGGGGGAACAGATCCGGTCGAGAAGGCCACACCCGGCACGATCCGCGGTGATCTGGGTCTGGAGACCCAATTCAACCTGGTGCACGGCTCCGATTCGCCGGAGTCAGCCGCCCGCGAGATCGAGCTCTGGTTTCCGGCCGGCTGAGCGGCGATCCGGGCCGTCGGCTCGAGCCCGTCCATCGGTGTGGGATACTGGCAGACGGGTGTCCGGAAACGGCCTCCCGGGATGAGACTTCGAGACGTGCGCGACCACCGCGGCCTGCGGTGCGGCGCGGACCGTCGACAGTCGTCATTCAGACCATAGACAAACGAGCTCGGGCACTTGCCCGGGCGCAAAACGGCAGCCCTCGCGTGGCCGCGTCACGACGACGCGCCCGGGGGCTTGAGGAGACTACGTGGCCGATGATGAGCTCAACCAGGATCTGCCCGAAAGCCCGCTGCAGTGGCAACCGCCCGCGGCCGAGGCCCCGGAACTGCCCGAACGCCTGAGAGTGCACACTCTGGCGCGGGCACTGGGCACTACCAGTCGGCGTGTACTCGAAGCGCTCACCAAACTCGATGGGCGTTCACGCAGCGCCCAGTCCAGTGTTGACCAGGCTGAGGCGACGCGGGTTCGCGAACTTCTTGCTGCCGAGTCGGACCCCGCCGAGGCTGTCGCAGGTGCGCAGGAACCTCAGACTCAGTACCCGGATTCCCCGGCGACCCCCGAGGCGCCGGCGGCGGTCGAGTCGGCGGCGTACATGCCGCTGTTCGTCGCCCCGCAACCCGTGGTGCCCGCGCCGGCCGGTGCCGACGCCGACGCCGACGCCGACGACGATGTCGACGACGATGAGGACGAGGACCTCACCGACGGCGATTCCGCTGAGCGACCGGCGAACCGCCGTCGTCGTCGCGGGCGCCGTGGCCGCGGACGTGGCCGGGGCGAGGCTGCCGGTGACGGCGAGGACGAGGATTCTGAGCGCTCCGCGGTCTCCGATGAGGAGTCCGCCGGTGACGGCGATGATTCTGACGCCGATGACGACGCCGGTGATGAGGACTCCGCAACCGGAGAGGGTGCGACCCGTCGGCGTAGACGGCGCAGACGCCGCAAGTCGGGAGGCGGCGACGACGCCGAATCGGGCTCGACCGACGACCCGCCCAACACCGTGGTCCATGAGCGCGCGCCACGGTCGAAGGCCGACCGGGACTCGGGTGAGATCCAGGGCATCAGCGGATCCACCCGCCTGGAGGCGAAGCGACAGCGTCGCCGCGATGGTCGCGATGCCGGCCGCCGCCGCCCACCGATCCTGTCCGAGGCCGAGTTCCTCGCCCGCCGAGAGGCGGTCGACCGCGTCATGGTGGTGCGCGAGAAGATCCGTACCGAGCCCCCGCACGAAGGTGCGCGCTACACCCAGATCGCGGTTCTCGAGGACGGCATTGTTGTCGAACACTTCGTGACCTCTGCGTCGTCGGCATCCCTCGTGGGCAATATTTATCTCGGCATCGTGCAGAACGTGCTGCCGTCCATGGAGGCTGCGTTCGTCGATATCGGCCGGGGCCGCAACGGTGTGCTCTACGCCGGCGAGGTGAACTGGGAGGCGGCTGGCCTCGGTGGCGCCAACCGCAAGATCGAGCAGGCCCTCAAGCCCGGCGATTACGTCGTCGTCCAGGTCAGCAAGGATCCGGTCGGACACAAAGGCGCGCGGCTGACCACTCAGCTGTCGCTGGCCGGTCGGTACCTCGTCTACGTGCCGGGCGCATCGTCCACCGGTATCAGCCGCAAACTGCCCGACACCGAGCGTCAGAGACTCAAGGAGATCCTGCGCGAAGTGGTGCCGCCCGAGGCGGGCGTGATCATCCGCACCGCATCCGAGGGCGTCAAGGAAGATGACATTCGCGGTGACGTCACCCGCTTGCAGGAGCGATGGGTCGGCATCTCGGAGCGGGCCGAGGAGATCAAGACCAAGGCCGCCGGCGTGGCGATGGCTCTGTACGAAGAGCCCGATGTGCTGGTCAAGGTAATTCGCGATCTGTTCAACGAAGACTTCTCCGGGTTGATCGTCTCGGGTGACAGCTCCTGGGAGACCATCACCGAATATGTCAATTCCGTTGCCCCCGAATTGGTTCCGAAGCTCACCAAATACGATCCGCCCGGTGGTCCAGATGGGCCGGATGTGTTCGCGGTGCACCGAATCGGCGAGCAACTGGCCAAAGCGATGGATCGCAAGGTGTGGTTGCCATCGGGTGGCACGTTGGTGATCGACCGCACCGAGGCGATGACAGTCGTCGACGTCAACACCGGAAAATTCACCGGGGCGGGCGGAAACCTTGAGCAGACCGTCACCAAGAACAATCTGGAGGCCGCCGAGGAGATCGTTCGCCAGCTGCGGCTGCGCGATATCGGCGGCATCATCGTCATCGACTTCATCGATATGGTGCTGGAGTCCAACCGGGATCTGGTGCTGCGCCGACTGACCGAGGCGCTGGCGCGTGACCGCACCCGACACCAGGTCTCAGAGGTGACGTCGCTGGGTCTGGTGCAACTCACCCGCAAGAAACTCGGCACCGGTTTGATTGAGGCGTTCTCCACCAACTGTCCTGAGTGCAGTGGCCGCGGCATCGTGCTGCACGCCGACCCGGTCGACAACGCACCTGCCGGTGACCGCAAGACCGAGTCCGGTGGCGGGCGCCGCGGCCGACGCGGCAAGAAAGGTCGTGTCGACGAACCGGCGGTGGCCCGGGTGCCCGTTCACACCCCGGGTGAACATCCGATGTTCAAGGCGATGGCCGCGACCACGGGCAAGGATGGCGACGACGACGCCGAAGAGATTCTCGCCGGTGAGCCCGGGGCGGAGATCGATACCGAGGAGACCCTCGGTATTGCCGCACCAGTCGGACCCGACGACGATCTGGACGATGACCTCGACGAGGATGACGAGGGCGATGACGAGGACGATGATGTCGAACTTGACCCCATCGACGATGACGCCATCGACGAGGACGACGCGCTCGATATCGAAGACGACGAGGACGATGATGACGGCGCGGACGAAGACGACGACGAAGACGACGACGATGACGACGACCTCGACGGGGATGATGACGACGAGGACGACGATGATGACGACGAGGACGACCGGGGTGCCGGCGCGGTAATCGAGGTCGCTGAGCAGGCATCGGGAGCCCCCCGCAGGTCACGGCGCCGGGCCGCGGCTCGGCCCGCTGGCCCGCCGGTTTCCTAGATCTACGGCATCGGCCTCGCGGTTTGACCCTCCGGTGCTGGTC
>CALQLM010000066.1 GCA_943331415.1 Bifidobacterium breve | reverse complement strand
TTCAGGGCTTCCTCGGTCTCGGCGAAGTTGGTGACGTCGACGGCGAAGAACGGACCGCCCAGGCCGGCGGCGACCGCTTTGCCGTCGGATCCTTCCCGGTCGAGGATCGCCACGTCGGCGCCGTGGGAGGCCAGTAGTTCCGCACTCGCTCGGCCGAAGCCGGAGGCTCCGCCCACCACGACTACCTTCTTGCCCGAGATCTCCATCCCAACCTCCTGTCGACGGACCTACCGGCACGTTACCGCCCACATTCGCGGCGCCGACATCCGGTCAATGACCGTCACCGTCCGGTAATCGCCCTACGGGACTCCGCGGCGGTAGATTTCCCTCATGGCTGACACTTCGACTGGTCTGCGCATGGGCGCTGGGGTGGCCGCCGCCGCCGTGGGTGTGGGCGTGGCGCAGCTGCTGGCCACCTTCTTCTCCCCCGCGGCCGATGTGCGCACCTCGGTGGGGACCGCGGTGGTGAACCTCACACCCGGCCCGGTCAAGGAATGGGCGATCCAGACCTTTGGGACCTCTGACAAGTTGTTCCTCTCGGTGATGGTGCTCGCGGTCATCGCTGCGGTGGCCGCATTCACCGCTCGGTGGGAGCGCTCACGCATTCCGCTCGGAAGCCTGGCTTTTGCCGCCGCCGGCGTGGCCGGATGTGCGGCGGTCCTGGCCCGGCCCGGGGCCGGACTCGCCGATATCGTGCCGACGGTGATCGGGGTGGCCTGTGCGATCGCGGTGCTGCGCCTGCTGACCTCCGGCCGGATCGGTGATCGTGTGGACACCACCGACCGAGTCGACGGGGGCCGGCGACTGTCCCTGGTGACACTCGGCTTCACCGCGGCCGGACTTGTCAGCGGGGTGGCGGGCGCACTGCTCACCCGCCGACTCCGGTCGGTATCCGGCGAGCGCGACACCCTGGCGCTGCCGGTGCCTGCGTCCGCTCCCCCACCACCGCCGGCCGACGTCACCCCGAAAGGCGTTGCGCTGCCGAGTTTCATCACCGCGAATTCCGACTTCTATCGCATCGACACCGCGCTGAGCGTGCCGCAGGTATCGCGGGCCGATTGGCGGTTGCGCATCCACGGCATGGTCGACCGCGAACTCACGTATACCTTCGACGATCTGAAACGCTTCGAGCCGATCGAGCAGACGGTGACACTGACATGCGTGTCCAACCCGGTTGGCGGCGAACTCATTTCCAATGCGACCTGGGTCGGGTATCGGGTTCGGGATCTCCTTCGCGACGCCGGAATTGCCTCCGATGCCGATATGGTGCTTTCCACGTCGATTGACGGCTGGACCGCCGGCACTCCGGTGGAGGCGCTGACAGATAAGCGGGATTCGATGCTCGCGATCGGCATGAACGGTGTACCGCTTCCGGTCGAGCACGGTTACCCGGCACGGCTGGTGGTGCCGGGCCTGTACGGCTTCGTCTCAGCCACCAAGTGGGTGACCGATCTGGAGTTGACCCGATTCGATCGCAGCGAGGCGTACTGGACCAAGCTGGGATGGTCGGCCCAAGCACCCATCAAGACTCAGTCCCGGATCGACGTCCCGCGCAGCGGTCAGCGGATCGGCGCGGGCCCGACGACATTTGGCGGGGTGGCGTGGGCGCAGTACCGGGGCATCAAAGCCGTGGAGGTGCGTATTGACGACGGTCCGTGGCAGCCGGCCCAACTGGGTGCAGCGTATTCCAATGACACCTGGCGGCTGTGGAGCTTCCCGTGGAATGCCACACCCGGACCGCACACCATCTCCGTGCGGGCGACCGATAACACCGGAGCGGTACAGACCGGCGACCCGATGGGCGTCATCCCCGATGGGGCGACCGGCTGGCACACGGTGTCCTTCGACGTGAAGTAGCCGAACGGCTAGCCCAAGGCGCTGATCAACTCGCCGACGGTGTGGTGCGCCTCCAGCGGATGACGAAGCCGGCCTTTGGGGTTCACCGCGTACAGATTGCGTCGGCCGTCCTTGGTCTTCTTCAGGTAGCCACCCTCGGTGAGGTCGGCCAGGATCACCTGAATGGCGCGCTCGGTAATTCCGATCCGCAGACCGAGTTCACGGGCGGTCAACGACTCGCCGTGTGACAGGCACAGCAACACGTGCGCGTGGTTGGTCAGGAACGTCCAGCCGCGAACGGTTTCAGCCATAGCGCCTTTTATATCACCGTTGCGATTCGCGTAAAACACTTCGTTCCTCTTCTTCGGCAGGCTCATCCTTCGATGTCGCCACCAAGCTCCACACGATCGACACCGCCAGCGTGACGACGATGACGCCGAGAGTCAGCGGGATGGGCAGCTTGCCGACCGGTGTCTCGGAGAGAATCAGCTTGACGCCGGCGAACCCGAGCAGGACCGCCAAGCCGTAGTGCAGGTGTACGAATCGGCGCATCAGCCCGGACAGGCAGAAGTACAGGCTGCGCAACCCGAGCACCGCAAAGGCATTCGCGGTCCAGACGATGAAGGTGCTGGTGGTGATGGCCAGCACGGCAGCCACCGAGTCGATCGCGAAGATCAGGTCGGTGGCTTCGACCGCGATCAGGACGACGAATAGCAGGGTGCCGACGCGCTTACCGTCACGTCGGGTGAAGAACCGTGCGCCGTCATACTCAGCCTGGACGGGGATGACCCGACGGACCAGGCGCACCAGCAGGTTTCGTTCCGGCTGGAGATCCTGGTTATGTCTGAAGGCCATCTTGTAGCCGGTGTAGATCAGGAACGCTCCGAAGAGGTACGCCGTCCAGAAGAAGGTCTTGAGCAGTTCGGCGCCGACGAAGATGAACACCAGCCTGAACAGCAGCGCGCCGATGACACCCCAGAACAGCACCTTGTGCTGATAGCGGTCGGGTACCGCGAAGTAGGTGAAGATCAGTGCGAATACGAACACGTTGTCGACCGAGAGGGCCTTCTCGATCAGGTAGCCCGCGTAGTAATCGCCGGCCACATTAGCCCCGTACGCCCACCACATGACCGCGCCGAAGCCCAGTCCGGCCGCCACCCAGATGACGGACCAGACCGCTGCCTCGCGGAATTCCACCACATGGTTGTCGCGGTGCATGAACAAGTCCACCGCCAGCATGGCCACGATCACCACGGACAGGGCCACCCACGCCCACATCGGCACTACCAGTTGCGCACTCTCCATAGGGCGAATAGTAACTATGGAATTAGTATTCGTCAATTTGACGACGCTATTATCGCGGCAGGCGTGCGAAGCCGGCCTTTCCGCGCTCGAACTCGTATTGCGCCGGGGGTGCCATCTCACGGGCACGCCCGTGCCCCGGCCTCCGCACTGACCCGGCTGCGGGTTAGCGTCATTCGGAAGTGGACGCCGCGCGAAAAGGGAGACTGGGCATGGACTTGGCGTGGTCGACGAAAGATCTCGAGTTCCGCGATGAGGTACGGGCCTTCCTGGACGACAAGCTGACCCCGGAACTCCGCCGGGCCGGCCGACTGATGACGAGCGTCTATGCCGACCACGAGGCGAGCATGGCCTGGCAGGCGATTCTGAACGAGCGCGGCTGGGCCGCACCGGCCTGGCCGATCGAGTACGGCGGATGCGACTGGACGCTGACCCAGCACTACATCTTCAGCCGGGAGTCCACCCTGGCTGATGCACCCTCGTTGTCCCCGATGGGGATCCGGATGGTCGCGCACGCGATCGTCGCTTTCGGCACACCCGAACAGAAGGATTTCTTCCTGCCCCGCATCCTGACCGGTGAGGTGTTCTTCTGCCAGGGCTATTCCGAACCCGAAGCCGGTTCGGATCTGGCGGCACTGTCCATGGCGGCCGTCGATGACGGTGACGACCTGGTGATCACCGGCAGCAAGATCTGGACAACCCATGCCGGCGAAGCGAATTGGATCTTCGCGCTGGTGCGCACCACCCGTTCGGCGAAGAAGCAGCACGGCATCACCTTCGTGCTCATCGATATGACCACGCCCGGCATCGAGATCCGGCCGCTGGTGATGACCTCCGGCGAGACGGTGCAGAACCAGATCTTCTTCGATGCCGTTCGGGTCCCCAAGGCCAACGTTCTCGGGGCCATCGATGACGGCTGGACGGTGGCGAAGTACCTCCTGGAATTCGAGCGGGGCGGCGGCGCGATGGCACCGGCGTTACAGGTGATGGCTGAGTCCATCGCCGAGGCCGCCGTCCATCAGCCCGGGCCGACCGGCGGGGTGCTGCTTGATGATCCAACGTTCGCCGCCAAACTCGCTGACGTCCGGATCCGCGCCGACGTGCTCGAGATTCTGGAGTATCGGGTGCTGGCCGTGGTGGCCGAGGGCGGGAACCCCGGCGCCGACTCCTCGATGCTGAAGATTCTGTCGACCGAGTTGAGTCAAGCCGTCACCGAACTGGCGATGGAGGCTGCGGGTCCGCGTGGGCGGGTGTATCAGCCGCATGCCGCGATGCCCGGCGGGCCGGTGTCGGCGTTCGCCCCACCCGCCGACGGGTATGTCAGCGGCGAGCCGTGGCAGGCCGTGGCGCCGCTGCGATATTTCAATGATCGGGCGGGCTCGATCTACGCCGGCAGTAACGAGATTCAGCGCAACATCCTCGCCAAAGCAACCCTGGGGCTTTAGGGCCGAGAGGAGACACCGTGGACTTCACATTGAGCAGCGAGCAGGAACTCCTGCGCGAGGGCTTGAGCAAGTTCCTCGCCGCGCGTTATGACCTCGAGTCCAGCCGCGCCGCGGCCAAGACCGGACCGGGCTGGCAACCTGATATCTGGCGCGGTTTCGCCGAAGAACTCGGCATCCTGGGCGCCACACTGCCCGAGTCTGTCGGCGGCAGCGGTGGCGGGTCGGCCGAGGCCATGGTGATCGCCGAGGAGTTGGGCCGCGCTCTGGCCATCGAGCCGTTCGTCGACACGGTGATCGTCGCCGGCGGACTGCTGTCTCGGGCCGGCGGCGACGCGGCTGCGTCGGTGCTGGAGGAGATCGCGGCGGGGTCGGCCATCGTCGCACTGGCGGCGACTGAACCCGGATCCGGCGAGCATTGGGAGGCCATCGCGTCCTCCGCGGTCCGCGACGGCGAACACTGGGTGCTCAACGGAACCAAGACTGTCGTGGTCTCCGCACCCCTGGCCACGCATCTGCTGATCGTCGCGCGAACCGGGCAATCCGTGGACAGTCAGGCGATGTCGTTGTTCCTCACCGCATTCGACGCTGCCACTCCCCCGCCCGGGCTGACCGTTCATGGTTATCGCACCATCGATGACCGTCGCGCGGCCGATCTGATATTCGACGATGTCCGACTGCCCGCCGATGCGTTACTGCAGACCGACGCGTGGCCGTCATTGGCCTTGGCTCGCGACGAGGGTGCGGCCGCGGTCTGCGCCGAGGCGGTCGGGGCGATGCGCAAGGTGCTGGCCGACACCGTCGACTACAGCAAGCAACGCCAACAGTTCGGCCAACCGATCGGGAATTTCCAGGTACTGCAACACCGCATGGTGGATATGTATATGGAACTCGAGCAGGCCGTCTCGGCGGCGTACCTCGCGGTGCTAAATCTTGATGCCGAGCCCGATGTTCGAGCCCGAGCGGTCTCGGCCGCCAAGGCGACCGTCGGCCGGGCGGCGCGATTCATCGGCCAGAACGCGGTGCAGTTACACGGCGGTATGGGCATGACCGAAGAGCTCGCGATTGGTCACTACTTCAAACGGCTTACCGCACTGCAGTACGAGTTCGGATCCACCGACTATCACCGGGCGCGATACGCGAAGTTAACGAGGCCCACGAACTAGAACGGCGGAGGGTCGGCGGCCCAGCGTGCTTCGTTGAGTCCGCGTTCGGTGGTGATTCGGGCGGCGCGTTCGGCGACGCGGGTGCGTTTTCGGGTGGGCATCATCAGGGTGCGCCCGGGGTCCTCCGGTGGCGGGTCGGCGTGTGTCACGGTGAGTGTTTCAGTGGGGGTGGCCAGGTCCGGGAAGAACAGTGCCCCGCCCGGTGTGGTCGTGTATGTGCGTCCCGAGGGGGAGGTGAAGACGATGGTGCCGTCGGGGTGTTGCTGCTCGGCCCACCCGTTCTCGCCACACCAAAACGTTTTGAGTAAATGATGCGCACGGCATTTCAGGTGAATGTTCGACGGATGAGTCACACCACCCAGAGCCCACGGGATCGAGTGGTCAAGATCGCAGAACTCCGCCGGCACCTCACAGCCCGGAAAACGGCAGCATAGGTCCCGGGCGCGAATGAACTCCGCCAACGCTGTCGAGGGTCGATACTGCGGCTCGGCGGTGAACTTGTCGGCAGGCTTCAGCGGCCGCACGCGGGCGCGGGTGGCCAGATAACAGACCGTCTCAGCCGGCAGCGCGCCGAACCCGGGCAGATATCCCGGCGTGGCGGACTCCCCCGACACGGTGGCCTGTTCGGCCAGCACATGAATCACCACCTGGGCCGCAGCCGCCCCGGCATCGGCGGCCGGGCAGTCCGCTGATCCGCAGTCACACATCATCGAGTTCTGGCCGGCAGCCAACGCCGCCAACGCATCTGCGCGACGCTGCCGCTTGGTGCGCGAATCCTCGCGGCACACCGACCCCGCCAGCTGATCCAACCGCCGATCCAACACCGCGGCATCCGGTGCCCGCATTGCACCCCAAAACTGCGCCACCCCACCCTCAGACGGAGTGATCTGCACATGACGGTCCTCATCGGTGCTGCGGGCCACCCGCTCAGCGGCCGGATCAAGTTCCCGGACCCACCAATCCACCAACTCC
>CALQLM010000065.1 GCA_943331415.1 Bifidobacterium breve | reverse complement strand
TCCCGCGATATGCAGGGCTGCCAAGTAACCGAAGGTCATCGCGGGACCAATGGTGCCGCCAGGGCCCGGGTAGGTGTGTCCCATGACCGGTGAGCTGACGTTGCCCGCCGCGTACAGGCCCTCGATCACCGAACCATCGTCGCGCAGCGCCCGGCCGTGGACGTCGGTGCGGATGCCGCCCTTGGTGCCAAGGTCGCCGGGAACCATCTTGGCCGCGTAGTACGGCGGATGCGTGAGCTCGCCGAGGTTCGGGTTGGGCTTGTTGCGCGGGTCGCCGTAGTAGCGGTCGTACGCGCTCTCACCGCGATGGAAGTCCTCGTCGACCCCGGAGCGCGCGAAGCCGTTGAATCGTTTGACGGTGTCGGTGAACGCCTGGGTTGGCAGTCCCGTGATGGTAGCCAACTCTTCCAGGGTGTCGGCCTTGACGATCACCCCGGACTCCAGCCACTTCTTCGGAATCCGCTGTCCTGGTTGCAATCCCGCGAATATGAACCGATCCCGATATTGCTGGTCGAAAACCAGCCAGGCAGGAATGTTTTCACCGGGTCCGTCGCCCTGGCCATACTCGCCGCCATACATGCGGTGGCACGCCTCGACGTACGGCATGGACTCATTCATGAACCGCTTGCCGGACATATTGACAATGATGGATCCGGGGGAGTTCCGCTCGGACAGAGCGAACCACGGCGCTCCCTCCAGTGGCACCGTCGGACCCCACCAAGCATCCTCCATCAATTCCAATGCCGCGCCGAGTTTTTCCGCCGCAACAATCCCATCGCCGGTGTTGGCCTTGGCGCCGACCGTCCAGTCGGTGGTGATGGGTCCGCGCTGGTACTTCACCCGCATCTGTTCGTTGTGCTCGAATCCGCCACTGCCGAGGATCACGCCACGGCGGACCCGGATCAGGGTGGGATCAGCCGCCTCCGGACCGGTCATGTCTCGCACGTAGACGCCCCGGACGACGCCGTCTTCGTAGTAGAGGTCGGTCAGTGCGGTATTCAACAAAACCGGAACGCCCGCGTCCTGCAGTCCGATTCGTAGCGGAGCGATCAGTGCCCGGCCCATACCGACGAGATTTTTGCCCCGCATTCCGGCCCACACGCTTCGGACACCGACTTTCAAGCTGCGCAGCACTCCGCGCGGATGGCGCTTAAGCTGATTCAGTCGCACGTAGTCCTGTTGCATGACAACAACATTGAGCGGCACCTTCCCGTAGGCAGGTTCCAGCCCGGGCATATCCGGGCCAAGCTTTTTGGCGTCGAACGGTTTTGGTTCTATCGAGCGTCCGCCGGGTCGGCCGCCGGGGGTCTCGGGGTAGTAATCGGAGTAGCCCGGCACCCAGCACATCTCCAGAGGTGTGTTCTGTAAGACGAATGACAGCATCTCCGGAGCGCGGTCCAGATAGGTGTCGATACGTTCGGGCTCGACCACGTCGCCGATGATGGTGTGCAGATAGGTGCGGGCTGCGTCGGCGGTGTCGGTCACGCCGTCGCGCTTGAGGATCTCGTTGTTTGGAATCCACACGCCGCCACCCGACCGTGCCGTCGATCCGCCGAAGTGCGGCGCTTTCTCGATCACCACTGCGGAAAGACCCTGGTGAGCGGCGGTAAGTGCGGCCACCATTCCTGCGGCGCCACTGCCGACGACGATGACGTCGTATTCCTGAACTGTCATACTAGAACACGTTATAGAATTACCCCGCCCGGGCGCTACTGGCCAATCGGGCTACCTGAATAATCACGGACGCCGGAGCCGGCCGGACGACGATGGGACCTGCGGAATGCTCAGCGCTGCTATCCGTGCCGAACTTGCCGCAGACTTGGCCGAAGCCGAACGGACCCGGGTTCCGATGAGTCCGCTCACCGCCGCCTATCCGGGCATCGACGTTGTCGATGCCTACGAGATCCAACTGATCAACATCCGCCAGCGGATTGCCGAGGGCGCGGTGGTGATTGGTCACAAGGTGGGTCTGTCATCGGAAGCGATGCAGAAGATGATGGGGGTCGACGAGCCCGACTACGGCCATTTGCTGGCCGATATGGAGGTGTTCGAAGACGTCCCGGTTCCCGCGGCGAAGTACCTCTTCCCGCGAGTGGAGGTCGAGGTCGGATTCCTGCTGGCCGAGGACCTCCCGGGCGCGGGCTGCACCGAGGACGATGTACTTGCCGCCACAGCCGCGTACGCCCCGTCGATCGAACTCATCGACACCCGAATCAAGGACTGGAAGATCGCTTTGTGCGACACCATCGCCGATAACGCCTCATCGGCGGGCTATGTGTTGGGTCCGGCCCGGGTGTCGCCCAAAGACATCGACATCACGGCGATCGACGCGGTGCTGACCCGCAACGGTGAGGTGGTGGCCGAGGGTCGCAGCGACGCCGTCCTCGGCAACCCGGTCACTGCGGTGGCGTGGCTGGCACGCAAGGTCGACAGTTTCGGTGTGCGACTTCGTGCCGGAGACATCGTGTTGCCCGGGTCGTGCACTCGGGCTATCGACGCCCGCCCGGGGGATGTGTTTGTGGCAGATTTCGTCGGTTTGGGCTCGGTCCGATTGTCATTCGAATAGGGAAGAGCCATGGGTTCCAGTAAGAAATCAGTCGCGATCGTCGGCTCGGGAAATATCAGTACCGACCTGCTGTACAAGCTGCTGCGCTCAGAGTGGCTCGAACCCCGGTGGATGATCGGAATCGATCCGGATAGCGAGGGTTTGGCGAGGGCCCGCAAGTTGGGACTCGAGACCAGCCACGAAGGCGTGGACTGGTTGCTGGGTCAGGCGGAGACCCCGGACATGGTGTTCGAGGCCACATCGGCCTATGTGCATAAGGCCGCCGCCCCGCGCTATGCCGAGGCCGGTATCACCGCGATCGATCTCACGCCGGCCGCGATCGGCCCAGGGGTTGTTCCGCCCGCCAACTTGCGCAAACACCTCGACGCGCCGAACGTCAATATGGTCACCTGCGGTGGCCAGGCGACGATTCCGATCGTCTACGCGGTGTGCCGCGCGGTCGCCGAGCAGGGAGCGACCGTTCCCTACGCCGAGATCGTGGCGTCGGTGGCATCGGTTTCGGCCGGCCCGGGCACCCGGGCCAATATCGATGAGTTCACAAAGACGACCAGCAGGGGTGTGGAGATCATCGGGGGAGCGACTCGCGGTAAGGCGATCATCATTCTCAACCCGGCTGATCCACCGATGATCATGCGCGACACGATCTTTTGTGCAATCCCTGAGGATGCCGACACCGAGGCGATCGCGGCGTCGATTCGCGATGTGGTGGCCGAGGTTCAGACCTATGTGCCGGGATACCGGATGCTCAACGAACCGCAGTTCGACGCCCCGTCAATGAACTCCGGCGGGTACGCGATGGTGACAACATTCGTCGAGGTCGAGGGTGCCGGTGATTATCTGCCGCCGTACGCCGGGAATCTCGACATCATGACCGCCGCAGCCACCAAGGTCGGCGAGGAGATCGCCAAGCAGGCCGCACACGTCACGGGGAGTAAACGATGATCGACAGTATCTGGGATGTGCGGATCACCGACACGTCATTGCGTGATGGCTCCCACCACAAACGTCATCAGTTCACCCTCGATGAGGTCGGCTCTATCGTCGCCGCGTTGGACGCCGCCGGCGTACCGGTGATCGAGGTGACCCACGGCGACGGCCTCGGTGGGTCGAGCTTCAACTACGGCTTCTCTAAAACCCCTGAGCAGGAACTGATCAAACTCGCCGCCGAGACCGCCAAAGAAGCCAAGATCGCCTTCCTGATGCTGCCGGGTGTGGGTACCAAGGAGGACATCAGAGAAGCTCAGGACAATGGCGGATCGATCTGCCGGATCGCCACCCATTGCACCGAGGCCGATGTGTCGATCCAGCACTTCGGACTGGCCCGCGAACTCGGACTCGAGACCGTCGGGTTCCTGATGATGAGCCACACGATTCCCCCGGAGAAACTCGCCAAGGAGGCCCGCATTATGGCTGACGCCGGGTGTCAGTGCGTCTACGTCGTTGATTCGGCCGGCGCCTTGGTGCTCGGCGACGTTGCCGATCGGGTCGCGGCACTGGTTGCCGAACTCGGTGATGACGCGCAGGTGGGATTCCACGGACATGAGAATCTCGGTCTGGGGGTTGCCAACTCGGTCGAAGCGGTGCGCGCCGGCGCCAAGCAGATCGACGGTAGCGTCCGGCGCTTCGGTGCCGGTGCGGGCAATGCGCCGGTCGAGGCGCTGATCGCGGTATTCGATAAGATCGGCGTCAAAACCGGCATCGATTTCTTCGAGATCGCCGATGCTGCAGAGGAAGTGGTCGCGCCGGCCATGCCCGCGGAGTGCCTGCTGGACCGCAACGCACTCATCATGGGTTACTCCGGGGTGTACTCCAGTTTCCTCAAGCATGCCGTTCGCCAGGGTGAGCGCTACGGCGTTCCGGCGCACCAATTGCTGCACCGCGCGGGCCAGCGCAAGCTGATTGGCGGTCAGGAGGATCAACTCATCGACATTGCCCTTGAGATCCAGCGCGAGCAGAAAGAAGCCAATGGCTGAGGCGAGTCATTCTCAACCGCTGCAGGAGGCCATCGCAGAGGCCGAACGTCTAGTCCGCGAAGCGCCGCTTATCGAGACAGAGGCAGACCTGCTGGAGGGCTTGCAGTACCTGGCCGGCTGTATCGCGGCATGCACTCATCTCGCTTTCGATTACGACCGTGATCACCCGTTCTTGCATTCCGGCACCGGACCGTTCACCAAGATGGGCCTGGATAACCCCGACACCCTCTACTTCGGCACCCGCGTCCAGACCGGACACGAGTACGTCGTCACCGGTACCCGTGGCACGACGACCGACCTCAGCTTCCAACTGCTCGGCGGGGAGTACACCGACGACAACGTCCCGGACAGCGAGACGGCATTCGATGATCGTCAACTTGATATTGGCGCAGACGGTGCTTTCGAGTGGCGTTTTACGCCGAAAACTAATGCGCAGTTAGTGATTCGCGAGGTGTACAACGACTGGTCAGCACGACGGGGCAAGGTGGCTATTGCTCGGACCGATACCGCCGGAACCGCACCGCCGGCCCTGACCAAGGATCTTGTCGACAAGCGTTTTGCGGTCGCCGGCAAGCAGTTGGTCCAGCGAGTCAAGACCTGGCTGCAGTTCCCGCAGTGGTTCTATATGAACATTCCGGTCAATACGATGGTTGCGCCACGGCTTACCCCCGGTGGACTTGCCACTCAGTATTCCTCCGCCGGCCACTTCGAACTGAACCCCGATCAAGCCCTGGTGATCACGTTGCCTGTCACCGACGCTCCGTATCTGGGTTTTCAGTTGGGCAGCCTCTGGTACATCTCGCTGGACTACATCAACCATCAAACATCGCTGAACGGAACCCAAGCCCAGGCAGATCCGGACGGAAAGATTCGGATTGTCGTCGCCGACCGTAACCCTGGAGTGACCAACTGGGTGGAGACGCTCGGTCACCGAAAGGGCTTCCTGCAGTTCCGTTGGCAGCGCGTTTCCCGTGAGCTCACCGCGGCAGACGGTCCCACCGTCGAGCTCGTCGGTGTCGACGACGTGGCAGCGCGACTGCCTTTCTATGAGAGCAACACGATCACCGCTGATGAATGGCGGGCACGGATAGCACTGCGGCAGAAGCTTATCGGCGACAGGATGGTGGGATAGCGCATGACTGGGATGCTCGAGAACAAGGTGGTTGTGATCAGTGGTGTCGGGCCTGCACTGGGAACCACACTGGCGCGCCGATTCGCTGAGGCCGGGGCGGACCTCGTGCTCGCCGCCCGCACAGCGGAGCGACTGACCGAGGTGGCTGATCAGGTGACTGCCCTGGGTCGTCGGGCCCTGGCCGTGACCACTGACATCACCGATGACGCACAGGTCGCGAACTTGGTGGCGCGCAGCATGGACGAGTACGGCAAGGTCGATGTGCTGGTCAACAATGCCTTCAGAATCCCTTCGATGAAACCATTGGCCGATACGACGTTCCAGCACATCCGCGACGCGATTGAATTGACGGTGTTGGGCGCGCTCCGGCTTACCCAGGGCTTCACCCCGGCTCTGGCGGAGTCGAAAGGGTCGGTGGTCAACGTCAACTCGATGGTGATCCGACACTCTCAACCCAAGTACGGCGCCTACAAGATGGCCAAGGCAGCGCTGCTGGCGATGTCGCAGTCGCTGTCCACCGAACTCGGCGAGCAGGGCATTCGGGTGAATTCCGTTGCACCTGGGTATATCTGGGGCGGGACGTTGAAGAGCTACTTCACTCACCAGGCCGGGAAGTTCGGCACCTCGGTGGACGACATCTATGCCGCTGCCGCGGCCGGGTCTGATTTGAAGCGGCTGCCGACCGAGGATGAGGTGGCCTCGGCGATCCTGTTCATGGCCAGTGACCTCTCCAGTGGTATCACCGGTGCGACGCTGGATGTGAACTGCGGGGAGTACAAGCACTGATGAAGTCGCGCACCGATGTGGGTACCGTCGAGGACCTCAAGGCGTCGGCGGTCAAAGCCGTCGGCCTCGATGACTTCGGCAGTGATGACGACAACTACATCGAGGCTTTGACGGTGCTGTTGGACTCGTACCGTCGAGACGCCGACTTCACCGAGCTCGGTAGCAAGATGTCGCGATTCTTCCTTCGTAATGCATTGGTGGCCAGGCTGCTCAGCGAGGCGTCGTGGAAGCAGTACCCCGAGCACTGTGACGCGCCGATTACCGCACCGATCT
>CALQLM010000064.1 GCA_943331415.1 Bifidobacterium breve | reverse complement strand
TTCGACCAGAGCGTTACGCCCGACCTGAACCCGACGAGAGGTCCCCACACCCACCCCGTCAGCGCCGTGTTCTGACAGGCCGTGTTCCAGCAGGCAGGAGTGGTCGACGGTGCGGGCCCAGGAACTCAGGGAGCCGAAATCGGCGAGAACGTCCCACACGACCTGCGGCGCGGCCGTCACGGTACGGGTGCGACTTTTAGTTGCCACCGAAACCGGATTCCTCAGCTGCCACCGCATCAGGATAAGGGCAGCGCGATCAGCCCGTCCGGCGGATGACGCTCACCTACTGTGGGGATATGCCGTTGATCACCGACCTCGCCTCCGGCGCGCTCAACAAGGCCCGCCGAATCGCCGAACGCGGATCGGCGGAGTTGCACTACCTGCAGAAGATGATCACGTCCGGCGCCTTCGGGATCGAGGCCCCGCACAACCTGGCCGCCATGGTCGCCGATGTCCGGCGCTGGGGCGAGGTCGGGATGATTCCGGCGCTCAACGCCCGTCGCGCCCCGAACCGGTTGGCGATCATCGACGACGAGGGCTCGATCACCAACACCGAACTCAATGACGCGGTCAATGCGGTGGCCAATGGGCTGCTGGCCATGGGCGTGCGTGGCGGCGACGGTGTGGGCATTCTCGCCCGCAACCACCGCTGGTTCTCGATCGCCAACTACGCCTGCGCTCGGGTCGGGGCACGCACGATCATGCTGAACACCGAGTTCTCCGGACCGCAGATCAGAGACGTCTCGGAGCGCGAGGGTGCCAAGCTGATCATCTATGACGATGAGTACACCGAGGCGGTCACACTGGCTGAACCGGCACTGGGCAAATTGCGGGCGTTCGTCTCAGGCGACGAACCCTCCGGCAGCACTGATGAGACCCTCGCCGAGTTGATCGCCCGCAGCAGCACCGATCCCGCGCCCAAGGCCACCAAACGCTCGGCGATGATCATCCTCACCAGTGGCACGACCGGAACCCCGAAGGGTGCCACCCGGCACACACCGCCGACGTTAGCTCCGGTCGGCGGCATCCTGTCCAGCGTCCCGTTCAAGGCCGGCGAAATCACCGCGCTGCCGTCACCGATGTTCCACGCCATCGGATATCTGCATGCCGCGATTGCCGCGACCTTGGGTTCGACCCTGATTCTGCATCGCCGGTTCAATGCCGCCACCGTCCTGGCGGACATCTCCACACATAAGGCGACCGCCGTCGTCGTGGTCCCGGTGATGTTGTCGCGCATGCTCGACGCGCTGGAGAAGATGGAACCCAAACCGGATCTGTCCTCACTGCGGATCGTGTTCGTCTCGGGTTCCCAACTTGGCGCCGAACTGGCCACCCGGGCCATGAGGGACCTCGGGCCGGTGGTCTACAACCTCTACGGATCAACCGAAGTCGCCTTTGCCACCATCGCCCGGCCGCAGGACCTCAAGCGCAACCCCGCAACGGTGGGCCCGGTGGTCAGGGGTGCCAAGGTCAAGATTCTCGACGACCACGGAGCGGAGTTGCCGCAGGGCGAGGTCGGTCGGATCTTCGTGGGAACCCCGATGCCGTTTGAGGGCTACACCGGCGGAGGCAATAAGGCGATCATCGATGGCCTGCTGTCATCCGGTGACGTCGGATACTTCGACGCCGACGGCCTGCTTTACGTCAGCGGTCGCGACGACGAGATGATCGTCTCGGGCGGAGAGAATGTGTTCCCGGCCGAAGTCGAGGATCTCATCAGTGGACATCCCGATGTCATTGAAGCCACCGCGATCGGCGTGGACGATCAGGATTTCGGCGCACGATTGCGCGCGTTCGTCGTCCCCCGCGAGGGCACTGCTCTGACCGAGGATGCGATCAAGGACTACGTGCGCGACCATCTCGCGCGATACAAGGTCCCGCGCGAGGTGGTCTTTCTTGCTGAACTGCCGCGCAACCCCACCGGCAAGATCCTCAAACGCGAACTGCGGCAGATCGAAATCCACTGACCTGATTATGGGTCGCGGGGCAGCCCGAGTAGACGCTCGGCGATGATGTTCAGCTGCACCTCGGATGTGCCGCCGTAGATCGTGGTCGCCCGGCTTGCGAGCAGATACTCGGCCCACTTGCCCTGCAGCGAGTCGGCCTCCCAGATGGCGCCGTCGGCGCCGAATGAGGCGACCGCGAATTCGGCGTAGCCCTGCCCGGTGCGCATCGACAGCAGCTTGGAGATCGCCGCGGAAGGCATTGCGTCACCGCCGGCCAGAGTGAGCAGCGTCGAGCGCATGTTCAACAGTTTTGCCGCGTGCCCTTCGGCAATCAGCTCTCCGGCGCGGTGGTGGCCGATCTGGTCGAATTGGCCCTCGGAGACGAACTCGACAAAGCGAGTGAGATTCGGCAGGAACCCCGGCTCGTCGCTGCCGATGGAAACCCGTTCCGCGGTCAGGGTGTTGCGACTGACTTCCCAGCCTCGGTTGACCTCGCCCAGCACCCGGTCATCGGGTACAAACACATCGTCGATGAACACCGTGTTGAACAATGCGTTACCGGTCAGCTCCCGCAGCGGCTTGACCTCCACGCCCTCGCTCTGCATATCGAGCAGGAAATAGGTGATCCCATTGTGTTTAGCCGCGCTTGAGTCCGTCCGTGCCAGCAGGGCTCCCCATTGGGAGAACTGTGCGGCGGTGGTCCAGATCTTCTGCCCGGTGATCCGCCATCCGCCGTCGACCTTGGTGGCCTTGGTGGTCAGGCTCGCCAGGTCTGATCCCGCCCCGGGTTCGGAGAACAGCTGGCACCAGATCAATTCGCCGCGGAAGGTCGGCGGGAGAAAGCGCTGTTTCTGCTCATCGGTTCCGTAGGTGACGATGGACGGAATCAGCCACGCGGCGATACCCATATTCGGTCGTTTGACCCGGCCGGCGGCGAACTCCTGGGAAATGATGATCTGCTCGATCGGGGCGGCGGCACGGCCCCAGGGCAGCGGCAGGTGCGGCTGCACCCAGCCGCCCTCGGCGATGGCGGCGGCGCGTTGCTCGCGCGGGATGGCCTTGAGCGCATCGACTTCCGCGCGCAGTTCGGCGCGGAGTTTCTCGGTCGCCGGGTCGAGGTCGATCTTGACGTCCCGCATTCCGGTGGTGGTCGCGGTGTCGAAAACTCGCTGGGGATATTGGGCGGCGCGGCCGAACGCCGCCACCAGTGCGAGCGCGCGGCGGTAGTAGATGTTGGTGTCGTGCTCCCAGGTGAATCCGATGCCGCCGTGCACCTGGATGCAGTCCTGGGCGCAGTGCTGCGCGGCGACTGGGGCGAGTGTGGCGGCCACGGCGGCGGCGAACCCATAGGCGGTTCCGTCGGCATCCCAGCCTTTTTCGGCAGCCTCGTCGAGCGCCCGGGCGGCGTCCCACACCGCCGCCGTCGCCCGCTCGGTGGTGGCGATCATTGCTGCGCACTTGTGCTTGATGGCCTGGAACTGACCGATCGGCCGGCCGAACTGCTCACGGATCTTGGCGTACTCCGAGGCGGTGTCGGTGGCCCATCGGGCGATGCCGACCGCCTCAGCGGACAGCAGCGTGGTGATGATCGCCCGTCCGGTCTCCTGCGACAGGTTCGACAGCAATGCGTCCGCGCCGACGTCGATTCCGTTGGCCCGGATGTGGCCGATCGGGTGCAAGGGGTCCACCGAACGCAGTGCGGTGATCTCCAGAGCGGAAGCGTCGAGCACCGCCCACTCGGTCCCGCCGTCGATCGCGACCGGGAGCACGAGGATCTCGGCCTGGGCGGCGCCTGGAACCGACCGGGCCTCGCCCCGGATCACGAGTGTGTCCCCGTGCCGGGTGGCGGTCAGGTCGGACTCCAGTGCGTAGGCGGCGATGGTCTCGCCTGCGGCCAGCGTGGCCAGCACCGGCGTACCCGGATCGTGCGCGGAGATCAGCGCGCTGGCGATCGCCGACGGGATGAACGGCCCCGGCGCAGCCGCGTAGCCGAACTCCGCGATCACGATCGCCAGTTCGAGCAGGCCGGCGCCTTGGCCGTCCACCGACTCGGGGAGATGAAGACCCTGGAGGCCCTGCTCGGCTGCGCCCCGCCAGTAGACCGGAGGGTTCTGCACCGGCGTCTCCAGTGCCGCGTGCAGTACTTCTGCAGGCGCCACCTTCTCGAGAAGGGATCGCACTGACTTCGCCAGTTCGACGTGCTCGGATTCGATCGCGATAGGCATACTCGGCCGTCTTCCCTCGATGGGCTAACCGGTGGGTTGGGACCGAGGGTACTACCCGTTCACCGCGGGTCGATCGGGCGGCCGCGCCGCTCTCGGGGCAGCTCCCAGTGTGACCACCAGAGCCGCGCAGACAACCATGATGACGCCCACCGCCCACATCCCGGCCCGGTTGCTTCCGGTGAGATCCGATAGTGCCCCGGTGGCATACGGCGCGGCGAAGCCGCCGAGATTGCCCAATGAGTTGATTAGTGCGATTCCTCCCGCTGCGGCAGCTCCGGTGAGGAACCTCGGCGGCAATGCCCAGAAAATGGGCAGGGCGCTGAAGACCCCCATCGCCGCGATGATCACCGGGATCATCACCGCGATCGGATGGTGCAGATACAGCGCCACCGGAATCGCCAAGCCGCCCACCACGAGCGGGATGGCGACATGCCACACATGCTCGCGGGTGCGGTCGGCATGCCGGGACCACAGGAACATCGCCACCGCGGCGAAGACGTAGGGAACCGCGGTGATGAGTCCCACCTGAATGATCGACAACTGGAGGCCGAACGTCGTGCGGAACCCGGTGATGATGGATGGCAGGAAGAACGCCAGCGCGTACAGGCCGTAGGCAATGCCGAAGTAGACCACCGCCAGCGCCCACACCCGTGGGCTGGTCAGTGCCCGGCGTAGCGGAAAGTCATGGGCCTCGGCCACCTGGCGTTGTTCGGCAGCCAACACCTCGATCAGCCACTGCCGCTCATCGGCCGGTAGCCAGTGCGCATCAGCCGGACGGTCGGTCAGATAGAACCAGCAGATTACGCCGAGGAACACCGCGGGCAGTCCGACGCAGATCATCATGAACCGCCATCCGGCCAGACCGAATACGCCATGCCCGGTCTGAATCAACCACGCCGCCAACGGTGTTCCGATAGCTGAGGCGATAGGGATCGCGAGCATGAACACCCCGACGATCCGGGCCCGGTAGGCCGCCGGAAACCAGTGGCAGAGGTAGAAGATGACGCCCGGGAACAACCCGGCCTCGGCGACGCCGAGGAGAAACCGCAAGGCCAGCAGAGACCCGGCGTTGGGAGCGAAGGCGATGGCGACGGCGACGATCCCCCAGGACACTGCGATACGCGCCAGCCACCGTCGTGCGCCGAATCGCACGAGCGCCAGATTCGACGGGACCTCCACCAACACGTAACCAATGAAGAAGATTCCCGACGCCAGACCGAACATGGTCGCCGACAGTTGGAGGTCGGCACTGATTTCGGTCTTGGCGATGCCGAGGTTCGTGCGATCCAGAAAGTTGACGAAGTACAGCGCCATCAGCAGCGGCACCAGCCGGATGGTCACTCGGCGCAGCGCACGAGCCTCCAGCGTTCCCTCACTGGCCGAGACGAACATGCTGCCTCCCGTTGACGACGTCGATCAGATCCTGACCGTCACGCAGGCGGCGACAGTTGTCCACCGCGTGATCCAGATACCGGCGCATGGTGTCCTGGGTGTACCACACCACATGGGGGGTGACGACGACATTGTCGAGCGCCAGCAGCGGATTTGTGGCTACCACCGGTTCTACGGCGAACACATCGAGTCCGGCGGCGGCCAGCCGGCCGGAGCGCAGCGCATCGACCAACGCGGTCTCATCGACCACTCCGCCGCGCGAGGTGTTGACAAGCATGGCCCCGGGCTTCATCAGGGTCAGCGCGGACCGGTCGATCAACTCCTCGCTCGCCGACGTCAACGGCAGGTGGAGGCTGACGATATCGCTGGCGGCCAGCAGTTCGGCCAGCGGCCGCCAGCTCGGGGTGGCGTCATCGGCGGTGCTGGTGTGCAACACATCAGAACCCATGGCGGTGACGATTCGCTCGACTCGACGGGCGATGTTTCCGTAGCCGACCAGACCCACGGTGCATTCGCCGATATCGCGGACCGTCTCCCCGAGTGTGGGATCAGTCGGCCAACCCTCGCCGGCGCGGGTCGCAGTGTCCAGTTCCACTAGCCGCCGCATCGCGGCCAGCATCAGCAGCACCGTGCCCTCGGCAGCCGACGGGGCGTTGGCTCCCGGCATATTCGCCACCGCGATACCCGACGCGGTGGCCGCATCGACATCGATGGTGTTCACCCCGGTGCCGAGTTTGTGTACCAGCCGCAGCCGGGTGCCGCGGCGAAGGTCCGCTCCGGACAGTGGGCGCAGTACGTGCCACACCACATCTGCCCAGGCCAGTTCGCGATGCAGGGTCTCGTCATCGTCCTCATGGCACCACCGGATATCGAGCCAATCCGACTCCGCCTCAACGATTCCCAGCACACTTTCGCCGGGCAGGAAGTGTGCGAGCACCCTCACGACCATCGCGTGGCGATCCAATCCACGATCAGCTCGGCCTGTTCGTCGCGTGCACCCGGCATGGTGAAGTAGTGGTCGGCGTCGATCGAGCACCGGGTCTTGTCAGTACTGGCCAGTGCCGTAACGATCTGGTCGGCATCCGAGGGGAACACACCGGTGTCCCGTTCGGCGTTGATCACCAGGGCCGGGCAGCTGATCCGGGCAAGGTGCGGCGCGGCACTGGTCTGAGC
>CALQLM010000063.1 GCA_943331415.1 Bifidobacterium breve | reverse complement strand
TGGTCCTCACCCACGTCGCCTTCCAAACAGGCACGTCGGGCGGGGTGGTGGGCCGGTTGCTGCACCGGTTCGATCTGGCTGTCGCGGTGTTCTTCGCGCTCTCGGGATTCCTGTTGTGGCGCGGTCACGCCGCGGCCGCCCGCGGACTGCGCCACCGGCCCGCCACCGGCCACTATCTGCGGTCCCGGTTGGTGCGCATCATGCCGGGCTATCTGTTCGCCGTTGTGGTGATCCTGACTCTGTTGCCGGAGGCCAACCGCGCCAGCCCCACGGTCTGGCTGGCCAATCTGACTCTCACGCAGGTCTATGTGCCGCTCACCCTCACGGCGGGTCTGACCCAGATGTGGAGCCTGTCGGTGGAGGTGAGCTTCTACCTGGCGCTGCCGATCCTGGCCTTTCTGATCTACCGGCTTCCCGTTCGTGCGCGGGTACCGGTGATCGCGGCAGTGGCAGTGGCCAGCCTCGGGTGGGGGCTGCTGCCCATCCACACTCCGACGGGGGTGAACTTTCTCAACTGGCCGCCGGCCTACGCCTCCTGGTTCGCCGCCGGAATGCTGCTCGCGGAATGGACGGTGAGCCCGATCGGTTGGGCACACCGACTGGCCCGCAACCGGGTGGCCATCACCGCGGTCGCGGTGGGCGCCTACCTGATCTCGGCATCGCCGTTGGCCGGACCGGAGGATCTGGTGCCCGCCACGCTGGGTCAGTTCGTGGTGCGAACCTCGATGGGGGCGATTGTCGCCGGGGCGCTGCTGGCCCCGCTTGTGCTTGATCGTCCTGACACCGAGCACCGCATTCTGGGTAGCCCGACCATGGTGGTTCTGGGGCGATGGTCCTACGGATTGTTCATCTGGCATCTCGCGGCGCTGGTGATGGTTTTCCCGATGGTGGGGAAATTCATGTTCAACGGAAACTTCTTCGTGGTGCTGGGCCTGACGTTGGTACTCGGATTCGCCATGGCGGCGGTCAGCTACGCACTGATCGAGTCTCCGTGCCGGAATGCGTTGCGGCGCTGGGAATATCGCCGCGCAGGTGCGCGATCCCAGACGCCGCCGCCGCTGGACAGCTCGGTGACTGATTCACCTGAGCCCGTCATCGCACACTGACGTCAGCGTGCTTGGGCCTGCCGCCGCGCGATCACCTCATCGCGCACCGCCGTGCGACGGGCCTTGCCCGCATCATCGCGCAGGGGTGTGTCAACGAACTCTACGGTGCGCGGCACCTTGTATTCGGCGAGTCGCTGCGCCACGAATGACATGACGGCCGCTTCGTCGAGTTCCGTCGACCCCGCATGAACCAGCGCGTGCGGAACCTGACCCAGATCCTCGTGCGGGACACCGACCACAAGACATGACAGCACATCGGCATGTTCGGACAGTGCGCTCTCGATCTCGGCGGGGTAGACATTGCGCCCGCCGACGGTGAACATGTCCACCCGCCGATCGGCCAGATACAGATAGCCGTCGGTGTCGAACCAGCCGAGGTCACCCAGCGAGTCCCAGGCCCCCAGCGCATCCGGGCGAATTTTGGCCGTGCTGCCGATATAGCGATAGGTGGGTCTGCTGCCCGGACGCGGACGCATGTAGATCTCCCCGACCACACCGGGCGGGCATTGCTCGCCGTCATCGTCGAGCACCGTCATCTCTCCGGACACCACCCGGCCGACTGAGCCCCGATGACTTAGCCATTCGGTGCCACTGATGAACGTCAAGGCCTGAAGTTCGGTGCCGCCGTACAGTTCCCAGACCGCATCCGCGCCGAGGATCTCGATCCAGGCCTGCTTGATCGTGGGCGGGCAGGGCGCGGCCAAGTGCCACCACCGCCGCACCGATGACAGGTCGAAGCTCTCCGGCTCGGCTCGGTAAACAGGCAGCAGTCGCTGCATGATGGTCGGCACGGTGGCCAGGTAGTTGACCCGGTACTCGGTGATGAGACGCAGGAACTCATGCGGGTCGAAACGATTCATCAGCACCAGATGCTGACCCGTCGCCAGTGCCATGGTCGCGGAGGTGAAACCGGTGTTGTGGCTCAGCGGTACCGATACCAACTGGGTGTCGCTGGGCAGGTTGCCCATCATCGCCGCTACCAGGGTGCCCTGAAAACGGCCGTCGCCACCTGCCTCGATCAGCTTCGGCCGGCCGGTGCTTCCGCCGGACGCCATCGATTTCAACGATGGTGAAACCGCCTCGGGCAGTGCCGCATCGGAGAGTTCTGAGCGGGGCGTGAAATCCGCGGGCACCGAGGCCGTCACGCCACGCGGGTCGGGTCGGCCGACCAGAAGGGCCCGGGGTATGAGGTCGAGAAGATCTGCGTACTCCGCATCGGGCAGTCGAGCCGATAGCGGCTGGGGGATTGCACCGAGCTTCCAGACCGCCACCACCGCCTGTACCCATTCGATCGAGTTCGGTACGGCGATGGTGACGTAATCGCCCTGTGTCACCCCGAGTTCGGCGTAAGCCCGGGCCAGCCGATTGGTCGATGATTCCAAGTCACCGCGGGTGACGGTCCGGCCGTTATGTGTGACCGCCGGGGCATTGGGTGCCTCGGCGGCCAGCTGACTCATCTGCGTCCCGATGGCCGCAACCTGGTCCGGATCTGTCACTAGTAGCCGCCCCCGTGGGAGAAGATGGCGCGCGGATTGTCCACCAGCATCGTGGTGATCTGGTCCTCGCTGACACCGCGCGCCCGAAGTGCGGGCAGCACATCGTTGTGGATGTGCAGATAGTGCCAGTTCGGCAACACCAGCGGAAGTGCGGCTTCCGGAAGCCAGTCGATATAGCAGGACGCGTCGTGCGCCAGCACCATCTTGCCGGCGTGGCCGCGTTGGCACATCTGCGCCACGATATCGACCCGGTCGTCAAAGCTGAGGATGTTGTCCACGCCGAACCGGTCCATGCCCAGATAGGACCCGGCAGCGATCAGTTCCTCAAGGTAGGCAATATCTTTGGTGTCGCCGCTGTGCCCGATGATGACCCGGCTGAGATCCACACCCTCCTCGGCGAAAATGCGCTGTTGATCGAGACCTCGCCGGGAGTGCGCATGGGTGTGGGTGGTGATCGGAACCCCGGTGGCGCGTTGGGCCGCAGCGACCGCCCGCAACACTCGCTCGACACCGGGAGTGACGCCGTGAGCGTCGGTCGCACATTTGAGGATCGCCGCCTTGACGCCCGTGTCGGCGATGCCCTCGGTGATATCGCGGACGAATAACTCGGTCATGGTCTCCGCCCCGCCGAGCGCGGTTCCCGGACCGGTGAAGTGGAAGTACATCGGCACGTCGTTGTAGGTGTAGAGGCCGGTGGCCACCACGATCTGCAGATCCGTACGTGCGGCAACCCGCTGGATGCGCGGGATATAGCGGCCGATGCCGATGACGGTGGGATCGACGATGGTATCGACGCCGATCGCCTTGAGTGCGTTGAGCTTCTCGACCGCAGCGTCTTCCCGGTCCTTCTCATCGCCCCAGCCCTCGGGGTGGTTGGCCATGATCTCCGGGGACAACACGAAGACATGCTCATGCATCAGCGTGACGCCCAGATCGGACGTCGGGATCGCGCCCCGGACGGTTTCCACTTCGGACTGACCAGTCATCACCAGGCACCCTACGACGAAGGCTCCGCAGCGATATCGGTTTCGGTGGCAGTGCGCGGTGCCGTGCGCGGCAGCGTCGAGGTGGCCATTGCGGCGAGGCTGATCAGAGCAAGCGCCTGGACCCACGGTGAGTGACCGATGTAGCCATCGACCGAGCGCCACGGGTATCGGGAGAGCAGTGATCCGGCCAGGATCAGTGACCCCGCAGTCACGGCCACGGTGAGCCGGTCGAGCACCGGCTGCCGGTGGCGTAGTAGGTAGGTGGCGATCAGTGCGGCACCGAATACCGCGATACCGCCTACCCCGGCGATGACCCCGGCGGCGGCGAGTAGTCCGCCGATCGCGGCGAACATCCCCGGGGATCTGGCCCGCGTCGGGTCCTGCGATGTCACCGGTCGACGGGCCGGAACCAGTGCCAGCAGGAGCAGCAACGGCAGCAGTGCGAGGCCGGCGATCAGCCCGATGCGATAGGCGCGATTGGATTCGAAGTCCAGGGTGATGGTGCCCTGCGCGCCGGCCGGCACCACCCAGCCCTGCTGCCAGCCGTTGACGATCACCGGCGTCAGGGTGGCACCGTCCGGTGTGTGCGCGATCCACCCCGGGTTCACGCTTTCGGGCACAACCATGACTCGCGTGATCGGCGAGCGAACGACGCTGATCTGTCGGCGGTCAGATGTCCAACCGATGATCTGCGCGGGAGTTGTTGGTGCCGTGACGATCTCGGCCGCGAGAGGTCCGCTGAGCTGTACGCCGTCGGCGATGAATGCGGTACCGGGACTGATCAGTAACTCCTGGCTGCCGGCCGGAAGCGTGATCGGAGTCGGATCACAGGCGCGCGCCGCGATCGGATCGCCCTCCAGCAGAGTGCCGACCGTCGTCGACACCGAGGTCTGCACGAACCGCCCTGAGACGGCGACCACCGGACCCTGGCCGCACGGTAGCTCGATCGCCCGATCGCGGTTGGTCGCCGCATCCGCGGCGGCGATCGGCCTGCCGTCCGGACCCAGCACCGTGACCTCGGCCAGCCCCGGCGGCTTGAGCTGGTCGAAACCCAGGGCGGTGCGGTCGATGACGTTGTCGAAGTCCAGCAGGCTGATCGCAATGGTGTCGGTGAACCTGGGGTGTAGCGACACCGTCTGCTGTCCGGCGTCGGGACTGGAATCGAGCCGACGGACCTGGGGACCGTCACCGAGATCGACGGCGATCATCGTCGGACGGGTCGGCAGGGCTGAGCCGCTGGCCATCAAGTGCAGCCCCGTCACCTCAGTCGCCTCGGGCAGTGTCACCGTCAACGTCGCACCGGAGCCGCGCTGCACCACGTGCTGCTGTGCCGTCCATGAGGTTCGCGGGTCGCCGTCGGTCGCGGCATAGGCCGACCCCTGCACATCAATCAGGTCGGCGTCACCGCGCGCCCGGGTACGACCGGGTTGGGCGATCAGATCAGCCAGCCGAGGACCCTGCCTGGCCCGTACCCACACGGTCGGGGTGACGTCGATTCGGGTGGGCACGTTCAGTGTCCGGCTCAGTGTCACCGGTTCCTCGGGAGCCAGCGCCATTGACGCCGCGCACAGCACCGCGTCCTCGGCATCCGCGCACCCGTCGCGGCCCAGCAGTTCTGATCCCAGATCCCAGGCGGCCACCGCTGAACCCCTCGGCGGCGGCGGTACGACGACGGTGTGCCGGAGATCGATGGGCTGAGCGAATCCCGACGCGTCGTACTGGGTCACCGACAGTTCGGTAATGCCGAACTGCACTCCCGAGGTCCCGTCGTCGGTGCCCACCGCGGTGATTCGGACCCACGGTGTTTCCCCGTAGGGCAGTGCCACGGTGAGCGGGATACCCGGTTTGTCGAAGCTCACCGTGGAGGTTCCGTTGACCGTTGACACCTGGATCCGGCGCACCTGGGCGCCCACCGCGGTGGCACTCGGGGTGATCGTGAGAGCGGCGTTGGTCACCGGGTGGTCGAAGTCGATCTGTAGCCACTGCCCGAGTGCCGGCTGGAGTGAGTTCGACACCCATGCCGTGGCCGGGTCGAAGTCCACCGCCGCGACCGGAGCACTGGCGGGGGCAACCGTGGGCAGCGCGGTGGCATCCGATGAGGAACTCGAGGCGCTCAGTCGTCCACCCGACCACCGCCCCTGCGTCAGCGATGCATCCGGACTCGGATAGTCGGGTACCCGGTTGAAGGTGTCGCGCCGGTCGCCGGGTGTCCGGATTGCCGAGGAGTGATCATCGACGCGGCCGTAGTCGGTCTCCCGGTCGACCGGGGTATCGGTGACGATCACACCGCGATCGGGCGGAGTCGACAATCCGGCGCGGTGCGCATCAGAGATCAGCAGCATGGGTCCCAGTGCGGGCTCGCCGAGAAGACGACGGCGCTCATCGATGCGCAACAGTGACTCCGGGCCTCCGGCGACGCGCACCATCTCGTTGGCAGCGCTGAAGTAGGGGTCACCGGGATCGCCGGATCCCATCGGCCGGACCCGGTAGATCTGGACCGCCGGGTAGCGGGGCCGCAGGCCGCTGTCGCTGATGAATCCCTCCACCGTGCCCGGGCCGACCGGTTCGCCGAACTCGGCGACTCGCTGTAGTCCCGGAGAACCGTCGATCGCCCGATGTACCAGCAGGGGGCGCGCTGAGCGCGAGGTGTCGGGGTCGAGGTCGTTGCGCACCACAACATAGGAGATACCTTGGCGCGCCAGGGTGTCGGCCAGTCCGGCGGAGGGCCTGCCCGCCGCGAAAAGCCGCTGCACCGAATCCAGCGCCCGGATCGTCTGCGGTGGCGTCAGCGGGATGGAATCCCGCACTCCCCAGGGGAATTCGCCGAGAACCTGCAGCGGCTCATCATGACTGTTTCCCCAGACCTGGTTGGCGAACGGAGCTCCCGGAACCACCAGCACCCGCCCCTGGGTGTTGTTCTCGGTGAGCCACTCGGCGGTCTGCTGCCAGTAGTCCGGGATAGCACGGAAGGCCCCCGGCGGAGCGAGCCGACCGGTCCAGGCCAGTGAGGTCGCCACCGCCAGCGCGCTCAACACCACGATCCCGGCCGCTATCCGTTTATCGTTCTCCGGATGTGCGAAGGCGCGGACCCATACCGGCCGGGACGCACTGCCGGGCAACGGGATTCGGCCCAGCAGGTGGGCCACCCCGAGCACCAGCGGTATCC
>CALQLM010000062.1 GCA_943331415.1 Bifidobacterium breve | reverse complement strand
TCTTGATGACGTGATCCGGGGGCACCGTGTTGTCGGGCTTCTGCTGCGTGCGGATCTTGAAACCCTTGTTCTGCAATGAGGCGATCGCGTCGGCGGATAACTGGCCCCGAACGTCGGGCACCTGCACCGCTCGTGGCTTGCCGCCGACCAGGTTGATCGCCAGGGTCACCACCACAGTCAGGATCGCCAGCGCCACCCCTGCCGCCAGCCAGCGGCCGACCGGACTGCCACCGCGTCCGGCCCGTGCGTAGTCGTATCGCCTGGGCCCCGAGGAGCCATCCGAGCGGCCCGACCGCGACGGCGCCATCATCATGGTCCGATCAGCCTGGGTGAGCACCTTCGGCGCCTCCGGCTTTTCGCCGCTGTGCACGCGAACCAGATCGGCGCGCATCTCGGCGGCGGTCTGGTAACGGTTATCAGGATTTTTAGTCAGTGCTTTAAGCACCACGGCGTCGAGTTCCGGAGAGATCCCGGCACGTCTCTGCGACGGCGGCACCGGGTCCTCGCGCACGTGCTGGTATGCGACGGCAACCGGGGAGTCACCGACGAAAGGTGGTTCACCGGTGAGCATTTCGTACAGCACACACCCCAGCGAGTACACATCGGAGCGCGCGTCCACCGATTCGCCGCGGGCCTGTTCCGGTGAGAGATACTGCGCAGTGCCGATTACCGCGGCGGTCTGGGTGACTTTGTTGCTGCCGTCGGCCAGGGCACGGGCGATACCGAAATCCATGACTTTCACGGCACCGGTTTTGGAGATCATGATGTTGGCAGGCTTCACGTCGCGATGGACGATCCCGTGCTGATGACTGAAGTTGAGCGCCTGGCAGGCATCGGCGATCACTTCCAGAGCCCGCCGTTGCGGCATGGGCCCGTCGGTGTGCACGATGTCGCGCAGCGTGACCCCGTCGACGTACTCCATCACGATGTAGGGCAGCGGTCCGTTGGGCGTCGCGGCCTCCCCGGTGTCGTATACGGCGACAATCGCGGGGTGGTTGAGCGCGGCGGCGTTCTGCGCCTCGCGGCGGAAGCGCAAGTAGAAGCTCGGGTCGCGAGCCAGATCTGCGCGCAGCACCTTGACCGCGACATCGCGATGCAGCCTGAGATCGCGGGCCAGATGTACCTCGGACATCCCGCCGAAGCCCAGGATCTCACCGAGCTCATAGCGGTCGGAGAGGTGCTGCGGTGAGGTCATCGCGGGGCCTCGACATCGAACCCGGCCGCCACGATCTGCATGCCGACGCCCGAGTGGACTGTCCATCCCGACGGTGCCAGCGGCGGTGCGCCATCGGGGGCGTCCGGCGTGACGGTGTCGGTGACGGTCTGCTGAATCGGGGTGTTGGCGCGCCGGTCCCGGTCGGCCAGGACGATCAGGATTGCACTGATGATGGCGAGGGCGCCGAGTACGCCGGCGGCCCAGAGCAGGGCGCGCTGGCCGGAGGAGAACGCTCCCCGCGCCGGCGGGGGCGACCGGTGACCGGCGCCCGTTCGGGTTCGCGCGGTAGTCCGCGCGGGTGGTGCGGACCGAACTTCCGGCGTGGACCGCTTGGAACCCGGACTCGCCGCCGGGTTGGGTTTGATGAGGGGTGCGGAGTTCGGTCGCGGCGCGCGCCGGCCGGATCGAACCGCCGACACCGCGTCGGCGAACTGGCCTCCGTTGCGGTACCGCATTCCGGGGTTCTTCACCAGAGTGATCTCGATGAGTTCCCGGACATTGGGTGGGAGGTCGGCCGGAAGGGGCGCCGGCGTTTCTTTGATGTGCTTCATCGCCACCGTCAGTGCACCATCACCGGTAAAGGGCCGCTTACCCGAAACTGCTTCGTAGCCAACAACTCCCAGCGCATACACATCGCTGGCGGCGGTGGCGTCCTCTCCCAGGGCCTGTTCCGGAGCGATGTATTGCGCCGTTCCCATGACCATTCCGGTCTGCGTGACCGGTGCGGCGTCGACAGCTTTGGCAATACCGAAGTCGGTCAGTTTCACCTGACCGTTCGGCGTGATGAGGATATTGCCGGGTTTGACATCGCGATGCACCAAACCGGCGGAGTGCGCGACCTGGAGCGCCCGGCCGGTCTGCTCGAGCATGTCGAGTGCGTGGCGAAGGGACAACCGGCCGGAGCGTTTGAGCACCGAGTTCAGCGGCTCTCCGTTGACCAGTTCCATCACCAGGTAGGCGGTACGACCCTCGCCGTCCATATCGGTCTCGCCGTAATCGTGGACTGCGGCGATGCCGGGATGGTTGAGCATGGCGACGATGCGCGCCTCGGCACGGAACCGCTCCAGGAACTCAGGGTCGGAGGAGAACTCCTGCTTAAGCACTTTGACCGCGACCCGCCGTCCGAGCCGGCTGTCGACGGCCTCCCACACCTGGCCCATGCCGCCGGTCGCGATCAACCGCTGCAGCCGGTAGCGCCCGGACAGCGTCACACCCACGCGGGGGCTCATTGCTTGCCTCGCTTCGCTCGGCTGCGGGGACTCACAGCGCCCCCTGCAACGCTGCGGCAATGGCAGCCCGTCCGATTGGCGCGGCCAGTGCACCGCCGGTGGCCGACAGCCGATCTCCACCGTTCTCGACGAGGACAGCGACCGCGATCTTGGGGTCCCGCGCCGGGGCGAACGCGATGTACCAGGCGTGCGGAGGCGTGGCCCGCGGATCGGTGCCGTGCTCGGCTGTTCCGGTCTTGGATGCGATCTGCACGCCGGGGATCGCCCCCTTCTGCTGGGTGAACTGTTCGGCGCCGACCATCAAATCCGTTAGCTTAGCTGCGACCTGTGCGGATACCGCCCGCCGTTGCTCCTGTGGCGCGGTCGCGCTGATATTAGAGAGGTCCGGCCCTTCAAGCCGGTCAACCAGATAGGGCTGCATCACCACACCTGCATTGGCAATCGCCGCGGCCACCATGGCGTTCTGTAGCGGTGTCACCGCGACGTCCTTCTGCCCCATGCTGGACATCCCGACCGCGGCGGCATCGGCCATCGGGCCCATGGTCGACTCGGCCACCTGAAGGGGAATGGCCGCCGGCGGACTGTCGAACCCGAACGCGTCCGCGGTGCTGCGCAGCGCGTCGGCGCCGATCCGCATGCCGAGTTCAACGAACGCGGTATTACAGGACCGCTCGAAGGCCTCCCGCAGGGGCGCAGTCGGCCCGGTCCCGCACGGTGTCCCCCCGTAGTTCTCCAGTGTCGCAGTGCTGTTGGGCAGCTGGATGGAACCGGCGGCGGTCAGCGGCTCGTTTTCTGTGACCCCGGCCTGTAGCGCCGCCGCGGTGGTGATCACCTTGAAGGTTGATCCGGGTGGGTAGCGCTCGGCGATAGCGCGATTGGTCAGCGGTGATCCCGCATCGTCCCGCAGCTGTTGCCAGGCCATGCCCTGGGCCTCGGTGTCATGGGTGGCGAGCAGGTTGGGGTCATACGACGGTGAGGAAACCATCGCCAGGATCTTCCCGGTGGCTGGATCCAGAGCCACCACCGAGCCCTTGCACGGTCCGTCGCAGCCCTGTTGCAGAGCCGTCCAGGCCGCCTGCTGAACGCGCGGGACCAGGGTGGTCTGCACGTTGCCGCCGCGGGGGTCCCGGCCGGTGAAGAAATCTGCCAGCCGCCTTCCGAATAGCCGCTCATCGGAGCCGTTGAGGATCAGGTCCTCGGCCCGCTCGAGCCCGTTGCTGGAGAACCGCAGCGAGTAGAACCCGGTCACGGGTGCGTAGATCAACGGTTCCGGATAGACCCGCAGGAATCGGTAGCGACCGTTGGTCGACAGCGAGTCCGCCAGCAACTGCCCACCGGCGGTGATCTGGCCACGCTGGCGCGAGTACTCGTCGAGCAGGACCCGTTGGTTGCGCGGGTCGGACCGTAATGCGTCGGCGCGGAAGACCTGGGTGACTGTCGCGTTGATCAGTATCAGCACGGTAAAAGCCATGACCATCAACGAGATGCGGCGCAGTGACGTGTTCATGAGCGGGCGATCACCTCGGTGCGCGCCGCGGCGATGGGCGTGTACTGGCTGGTGTGGATCGGACGCCGGGCGGCATGGGAGATCCGTACCAGGATGGCCAGCAGGAGGTAGTTGGCCACCAATGACGAGCCGCCGTAGGACATCCAGGGTGTCGTCAGCCCGGTCAGCGGAATCAGGCCGGTGACCCCTCCGACGACGATGAAAAGCTGGATCGCCAACGTCGACGCCAACCCGGCGGCCAGCAGCTTGCCGAAGCTGTCGCGGACGGCGATCGCAGTTCGCAGACCGCGCACGATCACGATGGTGTAGAGCATCAGCACGCCGGCCAGCCCGACGAGACCCAACTCCTCCCCCACGACGGCGATGATGAAATCAGTGGACGCCGCCGGGACGGTGCCGGGCTGGCCGTTGCCCAGGCCGGTCCCGAAGACGCCACCGGTGGCGAAGCTGAATTGCGACTGCACCATCTGGTAACCGAAGCCCTCGGGGTCGGCGAAGGGATCCATCCAGGTCTGCACGCGGTCTCGAACGTGACCGAAAAGGTGGTACGCCACAACGCTTCCCGCACCGAACAGGCTCAGGCCGATCACCACCCAACTGAACCTCTCCGTGGCGATGTAGACCATCACCAGGAACGAGGCATACAGCAGCAGGGAGGTGCCGAGATCCTTTTCGAACACCATCACGCCGACCGAGATGATCCACGCCGCCAGTAGCGGCGCCAGATCACGCGGCCGTGGCAGATCCATACCGAGGAAGTGCTGGCCGACACTGGTGAAAAGGTTGCGCTTGGCGACGAGCACTCCGGCGAAGAAGATCAGCAGCAGGATCTTTGAGAATTCCGCGGGTTGAATACTGAAGCCCGGCAGACGGATCCAGATCTTCGCACCGTTGGTCTCCGACAGACTGGTCGGCAGTAGCGCGGGGATCGCTACCAGCACCAGTCCGGCCGCACCGCAGATGTAGTCGTAACGGGCCAGCATCCGATGATCGGTGAGGAATACGACCACCAGCGAGAAACCGACGACACCGACAAGGGTCCACAACATCTGCTGTCCGGCGCCGGGACCATCGGAGGTCGCTCCACCCACGAGGTCGAGACGATGGATGAGCACCAGACCGAGACCGTTGAGCAGCGCGACGACGGGGAGCAAAAGCGGATCGGCGTAAGGCGCGAAGCGCCGGATCACCAGGTGCGCGCCGACGAACAAACCTAGAAACGCCAGCGTGTAGCTGACGAGATCCCAACTGAGGCCCTGTTCCCGGTTGGCCTCGATGATCATCAACGCAACGCCAGTGATGACGGTGGCGAAACACACCAGGCCGAACTCCGCGTTGCGTCGGGTCGGCAGCGTCGGCGTGAGCGTGATCGGTGGTTGGGGTGCCGTGGTCATCAGGCCGCCGCCCGGCAGTCGATCCCCGGCTTCTGCGGCGGGGCGGGCAGGGGTGTGGCTGAGGCCTGCGATGTCGCCGTCGGAGTGGTCGTCGGCTTTGGCGTCGCCGTCGGGCCCGGTGTGGGTTTCGCCGTCGTGGGTTTCGTCGTCGTCGTCGGAGCGGCCGGCGTAGTGGACCCGCTTCGGGGTATCACTGAGGGCGCCGGCGTTTTCGGGGCCGACGCCGCACACTTCGGCAGCAGTGAGTTGTGGGCCAACTCCCGCATCTGGGCTATCGCGTCATCCAGGCTTCCGGCCGGCAGCCCCGCACTGACCTGGGCCCGGCCCGGCGGCCGTAGATCCTGAAGTCGCATCAACGCGCAGCTCATACCGGCGACGTTTTGTTCAGGGCTGATCTGTGAGAGTTCACCGCGATCGTTCACGCAGCCGAGCAGGTACGGCTGCTGCAAGCTGACGCCGAGAATCGAACCCTGAAGGCCGCGCATGATCGCGACCGATCCGTCGTAGGCGCTGACGTAGTAGTAGTTGCGGATGAGTTTGTATCCGACGCCGATACCGGCGAGCGCAAGCAGTGCAATCAGAGCAGCGGCGATGAGGATCCGTCGCCGGGATTTCGGCTTGGCCGGTGTTTGCGGTTCGGGCACAGCCTTTTTGACAACCGGAGGACGTGGCGCAATCACCGAGGCCCGCCCGGCCGCGGTGTTCGGCGGTGTGAGGTTGTCATCTTCACCGGAAACCGCGCCCGCCAGGATCGGCTGGGTCTGGCCGGCGTAGTCGTGGTCCACGACATCGGCGACCACCACCGTGATGTTGTCCGGACCACCGCCACGCAAAGCGAGTTCAATCAGCCGATCGGCACTCTCGGTGACACTGGGAAGCTTCAGCGCCTCAAGGATCGTCTCCTGACTGACCGGATCGGAGAGCCCGTCTGAGCACAGCAGGTAGCGATCGCCCTCGCGGGCTTCGCGCATGATCAGGGTGGGCTCAACTTCGTGGCCGGTGAGCGCCCGCATGATCAGCGAGCGCTGCGGATGGCTGTGGGCCTCCTCGGCCGTGATCCGGCCCTCATCGACCAGGGTCTGCACGAAGGTGTCGTCCTTGGTGATCTGCGTCAGCTCACCATCGCGCAACAGGTAGCCGCGAGAGTCGCCGATGTGAACCAGCCCCAGCCGGTCACCGGCGAACAGGATCGCGGTAAGAGTGGTGCCCATTCCGTCCAGCTCGGGATCAATCTCAACATGCTCGGCGATCGCCGAGTTGCCCTCGTGCACAGCCGTTTCCAGCTTGCTCAGCAGATCGCCACGGGGCTCGTCGTCGTCGAGATGGGCGAGGGCGGCGATCTCCAGCTGAGACGCCACTTCGCCGGCGGCGTGACCGCCCATGCCGTCGGCGAGGGCCAGCAGCCGGGCAC
>CALQLM010000061.1 GCA_943331415.1 Bifidobacterium breve | reverse complement strand
GCGGTCACCACCAACGCGAATGACAGTCCGATCAAGACCAGCGGGATCACGATCGCCGGATAGGAGATGGGCAGGGTAACGCCCAACCCGATCAGGCCAACCCCACCCAGTGCTACCCCGAGGATCATCACCCGGACATCTCCCCACCGGCGCACCAGTCGGCCGGTGTTGGTGGCAGCCACCACGCTGGCCAGCGAATCCGGCAGCAGTGCCATGCCGGATTGCAGCGCCGAGAAGTCGCTAACCTGACGCAGATAGATCGGTACAAAGAACAACGCACCCACGTTGGCGAACACGGTCAGCAGTTGAGCGAAGATCGCGGCACTGAATTTCGCCTGCGCGAACAGCTGCAGATCCAACAGGGGTATCGGCAGTCCCCGTTGCCGGCGCAGGAACACCAGCAGCATCACCGCCCCGATGACGATTGCCGGATAGGCCGGCCGGAAACCGAGTCCGGTGTGCGCCAGTTCGGTGATGCCGTAGACGACCCCGAGGATGCCCGCCGTCGACAGCAACACCGAGGCCAGGTCGAGCGGATGTCGGGTCTCACTGCGCGCCTCGGGCAGCACCCACGCGCCGACCACCACCACCAGTGCCACCACCGGAAGGTTCACGAGGAGTACTGAACCCCAATAGAAATGCTCCAGCAGTACACCGGCCACCGTCGGTCCCATTGCTGCGCCCGCCGCACCGGCGGCACTCCAAATCCCGACTCCGCGCATCCGCTGACGGTCATCGGTGAACACCGCGCGCAGCAGTGCCAGCGTGGACGGCATCAACCCGGCGCCCGCGAAACCCTGTACGGCCCGCGCCACGATGAGCAACGCGGGCGTAGGCGCCACCGCCGCCAGAACCGAGGCCGCACCGAACGCGATACTGGAGATCAGCAGCAGCCGCTTGCGACCGATCCGGTCGCCCAGATTGCCCATCGTGATGAGCAACCCGGCGAGCACGAAAGAATAGATGTCACCGATCCAGAGGATCTCGTTATAGCTGGGGTGCAACTCGTCGGCGATCGCCGGCACCGCGACACTGATGACGGTTCCGTCGACGGCCACCATGAACACCGCCAGACAGAGCGCGAACAGGGCCGCCACCTGACGCCTGTTCATCCGGGCAATCCTACGGCGCGGGAACCACCCTCAGATCAGGGCTGAGCCCACCCTCGGCACTGCCGGGTGAACGGATCGCAGGCGACCGGTCCGTTGGTCCAGCCGCCGTAGTACCCGGGGGTATTCCAGGTCTCCATCAGCTGGCCGTTCCACGGCGCCGGGTTGCACCCGCTCTGGTTCATCACCCCCACGCAGACGATGTCCGCGCCCGCGTTCGGTGCGGTCATCACCATGGCAGCCGCCACGGCGACCATGCTGCCGATCATTATTCGAGCAATCATCGATTTCCCCTCCCCGGAACTGTCCTGGGCTGACCCTAGAAGCGCCCACCGACAAGTCGGCCGGGTCAGCTCGACGACGCCAGCTGGCGCAGCGCGGCCGCCAGCGTGGGATCGAGCTGTTCGGGGTGGGAGAGGGCATGCGCCTGCAGGTCGGCGACCATGGTCGGGGTCCAGAACGCCTTCAGGTGCCCGGCGATGCGGTCGGCCGCGCGCTGCGGCGGGAGGGCGGCGTTATTGCGGGCGATCTGCTGGCCCATCCGGATGAGGGTCTCAATCGGCACGGCTATCGGCTGACCGTCGCTTCGGCGTCGTGGACGGTGTGGCCGGCGGCCGCGTGATCGGGCCCCCGCAAAGTCGGTGACACCTGTACCGCCGTCACCTTGTATTCGGGACAGTTCGTGGCCCAGTCGGAGTTATCCGTGGTGACCACGTTGGCGCCGCTGACCGGGTAGTGGAAGGTCGTGTAGACCACCCCGGGCGGGACGCGATCAGAGATATGGGCGCGCATCGTGGTCTCCCCGACGCGACTGGCGAGCGTCACCCAGGATCCGTCGGCGATCCCGCGCGTCTCGGCGTCGGACTCGTGGATGTCGAGGACGTCCTCGTTGTGCCAGGCGACGTTGGCCGTCCGGCGCGTCTGCGCGCCCACGTTGTACTGGCTCAGAATCCGGCCCGTGGTCAGCAGCAGTGGGTAGCGCCGGGTACTGCGTTCATCAGTGGGCACGTACGGCGTCAACTGGAATGCACCGTCACCGCGGACGAACCGGTCGATGTGCATGATCGGCGTGCCCACCGGATTCTCGGTGTTGCAGGGCCATTGCACGCTGCCCACCTCGTCGAGCAGGGCGAACGACACCCCGGCGAATGTCGGTGTCAGAGCGGCGATCTCATCCATGATCTCGGCCGCGGAGTCGTACTTCATCGGATACCCGAGGGCGGTGCTCAGGTCGCAGGCGACCTGCCACTCCTGCTTGCCGATTTTGGACTTCATCACCGGACGCACCCGGTTGATGCGCCGTTCGGCATTGGTGAAGGTGCCGTCCTTCTCCAGGAATGACGTCCCAGGCAGGAACACGTGAGCGTACTTCGCGGTCTCATTGAGGAACAGGTCCTGAACGATCACCAACTCCATCGCCTCCAGGGCGGCCAGAACATGGTGGGTGTTCGGGTCCGACTGGGCGATGTCCTCACCTTGGACGAACAGCGCCTTAAAGTCACCGCTGACGGCGGCGTCGAACATATTGGGGATGCGCAGACCCGGTTCGGCGGCAAGCGTTGCGCCCCAGAGCGATTCGAACTGCTGTCGCACGACGTCATCGGAGACGTGACGGTACCCGGAGAACTCGTGCGGGAAGGACCCCATATCGCAGGAGCCCTGCACATTGTTCTGGCCGCGCAACGGGTTGATGCCGACGCCGTCGCGGCCGATGTTGCCGGTCACCATCGCGAGATTGGCCATCGCCATCACCATGGTCGAGCCCTGGCTGTGTTCGGTGACGCCCAGGCCGTAGTACACGGCCGAGTTCGGACCCGTGGCGTACATGCGTGCCGCGGCACGGACATCGGCGGCAGGTACGCCACTGAACTGTTCGAGTGCCTCGGGGCTGTTCTCCGGCAGTCGGATGAACTCCTCCCACTCCCGGTACAACCCGGCATCGCAGCGCTGCGCGACGAACTCGGTGTCGACGAGACCCTCGTCGACGATCGTGTGCGCCATCGCGTTCACCACCGCGACATTGGTGCCGGGCTGCAACTGCAGGTGATACTCGGCCTGGATGTGCGGTGAGCGCACCAGGTCGATGCGGCGCGGGTCGATGACGATCAGGCGCGCACCCTCGCGCAGCCGCTTCTTCATCCGGGAGGCGAACACCGGGTGCGCATCGGTGGGGTTGGCCCCGATCACAACGATGACATCGGCGGCGGCCACCGACTTGAAGTCCTGGGTTCCGGCCGAGGTTCCGAAAGTCTGCTTGAGTCCGTAACCGGTCGGCGAGTGACACACCCGGGCGCAGGTGTCGACGTTGTTGTTACCGAACGCTGCCCGGACCATCTTCTGCACCAGGAAGACTTCCTCGTTGGTGCAGCGCGACGAGGTGATGCCACCGATGCTCTCGACACCGTGAGCACTCTGAATCTCTCCCAGCCGACGTGCGGCGTGGTCGATGGCCTGCTCCCAGGTGACCTCCTGCCACGGATCGGTGATGGCGTCGCGGATCATCGGCGCGATAACGCGATCGGGGTGGGTGGCGTAACCCCAGGCGAAACGGCCCTTGACGCATGAGTGGCCCTCGTTGGCACCGCCGTCTTTGTACGGCACCATGCGGACCAGTTCATCGCCGCGCAGTTCGGCCTTAAACGAGCACCCCACCCCGCAGTAGGCGCACGTGGTCAGCACGCTGCGGGTCGGGATGCCGAGTTCGATCACGGACTTCTCCGACAGCGTCGCCGTCGGGCAGGCCTGTACGCACGCTCCGCACGACACACATTCGCTATCCATGAAACTCGTACCGCCGGCACTCACCTTGGAGTCGAAGCCGCGGCCGACGATGGTCAGCGCCAGGGTGCCTTGGATCTCGTCGCAGGCACGCACGCAGCGACTGCACGCGATGCATTTGGACTCGTCGAAGTCGAAATAGGGGTTACTGGAGTCAGTCGGCGCGTCGAGGTGGTTCTCACCGGCGAATCCGTAGCGGACCTCGCGCAGTCCGACCACACCGGCCATGTCCTGCAGTTCGCAGTCGCCGTTGGCCGGACAGGTCAGGCAGTCCAGCGGATGGTCGGAGATGTAGAGCTCCATGACGTTGCGGCGCAACCGCTCGACGCGGGGCGTCTGGGTGTGCACCACCATGCCGGGTTCCACCGGCGTCGTGCAGGAGGCCGGGGTGCCTTTCTTACCGTCGATCTCCACCAGACACAGCCGGCACGAACCGAACGGCTGCAGTGAGTCGGTGGCGCACAGTTTGGGCACCGGCATTCCGGCTTCGGCCGCTGCGCGCATCACCGACGTCCCAGCCGGCACCGTCACGGTCACACCATCAATGTCCACCGACACCATCTGCTCGGACGCCGATGCCGGCGTGCCGTGGTCGGGTTCCTTAAGAAGGGTCATTTCTTCCCCTCTCCATTCGCCGATCGATGGAAGTCCTCACCGAAGTGCGCCACCGCACTGCGCACCGGCAGCGGGGTGAGTCCGCCCATGGCGCACAGCGACCCATCGGTCATGGTCTCGCACAGGTCCTCAAGGAGTTCCAGGTTGCGTTCCGGATCAATCCCGGCGGTGATCTTGTCGATGACCTCGACGCCACGGGTCGAGCCGATGCGGCACGGCGTGCACTTGCCGCAGGACTCCACGGCGCAGAACTCCATGGCGAAGCGGGCCTGGGCCGCCATATCCACGGTGTCGTCGAACACGACCACCCCACCATGGCCGAGCATCGAATTGGCGGCCAACAGAGCCTCGTAATCCATCGACACATCCAGCGCGGACTCCGGCAGGTAGGCGCCCAGCGGTCCGCCCACCTGGACCGCGCGCACCGGCCGGCCCGTGAATGTTCCACCGCCGAAGTCTTCGACAAGTTCGCGCAGACTCACCCCGAAGGCGAGTTCGACGATCCCGCCGCGGGCGATGTTTCCGGCGAGCTGGAACACCTGGGTTCCGCGCGAGCGGTCGACACCGAGGGCCTGGTAGGCCGCCGGGCCGTCGGCCAGGATCTGCGGTACCGCCGACAGCGTCAGCACGTTATGCACCAGCGTCGGTTTGCCGAATAAGCCCTGCAGCGCCGGGATCGGCGGCTTGGGCCGCACCATTCCGCGTTTGCCCTCAAGGCTTTCCAGCATGGCGGTCTCCTCGCCACACACATACGAGCCCGCGCCTTCAACGATGCGCACATCGAAGGCCCGGCCGGAACCCAGTACGTCCGGTCCGAGCCAGCCGTCGACGCGCGCGATATCGACCGCGGTGCGCAGCGTCCGGATCGCGGCAGGGTATTCCGAGCGCACATAGATCAGTCCGAGGCTTGCGCCCACGGTGATTCCGGCGATCGCCATCCCTTCGAGCAAGGTGAAAGGGTCACCCTCCATCAGCATGCGGTCGGCGAAAGTGCCACTGTCGCCCTCGTCGGCGTTACAGCACACGTATTTCTGATCGGCAGCAGCCTCCTGCACCGTGCGCCACTTGATCCCGGCCGGGAATCCGGCACCGCCGCGGCCACGCAGTCCCGAGGCCAGGATGTCGTCGGCGACTTCCTCGGCCGGGGTGGCCACAGCGCGGCGCAGGCCCACCAGACCACCCAGGCGGCGGTATTCATCGAGGTCGAGGGGATCAGCCAGACCCACCCGGGCGAAACTCAGCCGCTGCTGGCGGGCCAGCCACGGGATCTGATCGACCAGTCCGTGCCCCAGGGCATGCGGTCGGCCCTCCAGCAGTCCGGAGCCGATGAGTGCCTCGACGTCGTCGGCAGCGACGGGGCCGTAGCCCACACGGCCGGCGGTGGTCTGAACTTCCACGAAGGGTTCCAGCCAGAGCATGCCCCGCGATCCGTTACGGATCACCTCCACGGTGACTCCCTCGGCGCCTGCGAGTTCGGCAATGCGCGCCGCCACTTCGTCAGCGCCCACCGAGCAGGCTGCCGAATCACCCGGAACGTAGACGCGCACGCTCATCACCGGATCACCTGGGCCTCGATGACCGCGGCCCGCACCCGGCCGATATCGCAGCGTCCGACAAGGCGGCCGTTGACGATGACCGCCGGTCCGAGCGCACAATTGCCCAGACAGTACACTTTGACGAATTCGACTGGGCCCGAAGCAGTTCCGCCGCCAACATTCACGCCGAAATCATGTTCGATCTGTTCAATCAGCGGCCGGACACCGGCGGCCTGGCAGGCCTCTGCCACGCAGACCCCGACCACCACCGCCGGCGGGGGCGTGCGACGCAGATCGTGGTAATAGGTCAACACGCCCACCACTTCGGCGCGGCTGACGTTGAGGAATTCCGCGACAACATCGACGCTGCCCTCGGGAACGAATCCGAAGGCGCGTTGGATGGCTTGCAGGCAGGGCAGGATCAGCCGCTCTTCGGGCGGCAGTGCTTCGAGCAGTCTGGTCTCCACCGGGGAGGCCGACTGTCCCCGGATCGCTTTGCCTGTCACCACATCACCGCCTGGTCCGGTCCGGATGCCGGACCGGTTCCGAGGGTAAGCCACCGGCCCACTCCACAACAGTCCCTCCCCGCGAGTCTGCCGATCGTAGACCGACGACTCAAAATATTTCAGAAATGTTTCTCGTGGGGACTCCCGGTGCCTTCTTCGAGACTAAATCCCAGCAAAATCCCGTGTCAGAACATAAGTTCACTTACCAAATATTTCCAT
>CALQLM010000060.1 GCA_943331415.1 Bifidobacterium breve | reverse complement strand
CGGCCGATTCGGGGCCAACGCCCATCCAGACGTTATCCGGGGTGATCGCACGAACCATGCCGGCCGTGCCGATCCGTCCGGGGCCGGCGGCCTGAGCACACTGCGGCCTCAGCACAGTCCGGCCCCAGCACAGTCCGGCCCCAGCACAGTCCGGCCTCAGCACAGTCCGGCCTCAGCGCAGTCCGGTACCCCGAGCCAGAGCGGTGTCCACCATGGTGCCCAGCAGAGTCGGATAATCCACTCCGCTGGCGCCCCACATTCGCGGAAACATTGAGATGGTGGTGAATCCGGGCATGGTGTTGATTTCATTGACCACTGGCCCCCGCTCGGTCAGAAAGAAGTCAACCCTCGCCAAACCCTGGCAGTCAAATGCAGCAAAGGTGCGAATCGCCAAGCGCCGCAACTCATCTGCAACCTCGCCATCCAGAGCGGCAGGGACGTCAAGTTCGGCGGCATCATCGAGATATTTTGTATCGAAGTCGTAGACGCCCACCCCCGGCACCGTGATCTCGCCGATGGCGCTGGCCTTGACCGTTCCGTCAGGGAACTCCAACACCCCGCATTCCAACTCGCGGCCGTCGATCGCGGCCTCGATGATGACCTTCGGATCGTGCCGGCGTGCCACGGCGATCGCCAAGTGGAGTTCGCCCGCTGAGGCGACCCGGCTGACACCAATCGAGGAACCACCGCGGGCCGGTTTGACGAAAAGCGGAAAACCAAGGCGCTCAAGGTCTTCAGCGGTCGGGCTGGCCTGCCGAGGACGTAACACCACATAATCGCCAATCGGAAGCCCGGAAGCCGCACACAGCTTCTTGGAGAATTCCTTATCCATCCCGGCAGCACTGGCGAACACCCCGGCGCCGACATAGGGCACATCGGCAAGCTCCAACAGACCCTGGATGGTGCCGTCTTCGCCATAGGGTCCGTGCAGGATCGGGAACACCACGTCCACCGCGGCCAGGATCTCCGCGGCCAGAGCAAGCGGTGTTTCAGACTCACCGTGGACCCTCGGCAGTCGCCGGTCGGTGATGGTCAGGTCATCCGGGCGCGCATCGGTGCGCAGCCACATGCCGTCGGTGGTGATGCCGACCGGGATCACCTCAAAGCGCTGCGGATCAAGATGGCGCAGGATGCTGCCCGCCGACACACACGAAATCGCATGCTCGGAGCTGCGGCCACCGTAGACGACGGCGACTCGGATCCGGGTGCGGTCAGGACGGGCAGTCACAAACTAGAGAGGCTACAGCCCGGACCGGCTGACACCTCAGTCCGCGTCCAGCGCCCGCCGGACGTCAGCCACCAGGTCGTCGGTGTCCTCGATACCTGCCGAGATCCGGGCGAAACCGCTCGGTACGTCATCACTCCAGCGGGCGCGGCGATCCACCGAGGTATGGATCCCACCGAAACTGGTGGCTGCCACCAGTAGTTCACTGCGCCGCACCAGAGCATGCACGGCCTCGGCATCCGCGAGCTCAACGGATACCAGTCCGCCGAACCGCCGCATCTGAGTAGCCGCGATCGAGTGGGACGGATCACTGGGCAATCCGGGATAGCGCACCGCGCGTACCCGAGGGTGTCCCCGGAGTTCGGCGGCCAGCGCCAACGCGTTCTGACATTGACGTTCGAATCGCAGACCGAAGGTTCCGATGCTGCGCAGCAGCATCCATGCTTCGATCGCGCCGAGGATCGGACCGGCCAGTAGCCGTTCACGTTCGACAGCGGCGATCAAGTCAGAACGGCTGCCCGCGACGTACCCGGCGAGCAGATCGCTATGCCCGGCGAGCGCTTTGGTGGCGCTGGCCACCACAAGATCGGCGCCGAGGGTCAGCGGTTGCTGGCCCAGCGGTGTCGCGGTGGTGTTATCGACCAGCAGGCGGCCTCCACGCTCGCGGCAGATTCCGCCCAGCCGTGGGAGGTCCACCACATCGAGTCGCGGATTTGTGGGCGTCTCGGCCAGCACGACGTCGGCGGACTCAGCGGCTTCACACAGATCTGCCGCAGCCACCTCGCGCACGACGACACCGAGCGGGGCAAGACTTTCCCGGGCATAACGGCGCACCTGGTAATAACCGTCACCAGGAACGACGAGCACTGAGCCGGGCCTGACCAGGACGCGCAATGCGGCGGTGAGCGCGGCCATACCGGAGCCGAAGACCAATGCCGCACTCGCTGCTTCCAGATTCGCCAGCGCCGACTCGAGGCGGCTCCAAGTGGGATTGGAATAGCGGCCGTAGACGTGCGATTCGCTGCCCTCGTCATCAGAGAGGTGAAACGCCGATGCCGGCACCGGAAACCCCGACACCGGCTGACCCGGGATCGCCTCACCCTCAACCGCTTTGACGGCGCGCGTTGAATCGCCATAGCGCTCGGTCCCGAAGAAATCAGACCCAGAGAAAAAATCAGACCCAGAGAAACCTGTCATCGCCTTACTCCGCCTTTGTGCTGCGGCCAAGCAACAGCGCCACAGCCTCGTCAACGGACAGACCCCGGTGGCACACCCGGTGCACAGCATCGGTGAGCGGCATCTCGACGTCGTAACTGGAGGCCAAATCCAGAATCGATGTACACGATGTGACGCCCTCGGCGACGTGGCCCTCGGCGGCACGCATCGCCGCCGCTAGTCCATCGCCCCGGCCGAGGTGCTCGCCGAAGGTGCGATTGCGTGACTGCGCAGACGTGCAGGTGGCCACCAGGTCACCGACCCCGGCCAGGCCGGCCAGCGTTGTGACCTTGGCGCCCAATGCGATTCCCAGCCGCATGATCTCAGCCAGCCCCCGGGTGATGATCGCCGCCGCGGTGTTCTCGCCCAAGCCGACACCGGAGGCCATGCCACAGGCCAGGGCGATGACGTTCTTGCACGCTCCGCCGATCTCAGCGCCAACCACATCGGTATTGGTGTACGGCCGCAAATAGCCGGTATCCAACGCCCGCTGCAGGGCTACCGCACGACCGGAGTCGGTGCACGCCACCACGGTTGCGGCGGGCTGTTCGTCGGCGATCTCAGCGGCGAGATTGGGTCCGGAGACCACCGCGACCTGACTCGGGTCCACACCGGTGACAGCGACGATCACCTGACTCATCCGCAGGCAGGTTCCCAGTTCGATACCTTTGGCGAGGCTGACCACGGTCGCTCCGGCGGCGATATCGCCCCGCCACGCCTCGAGGTTTGTCCGCATGGTCTGCGCGGGCACCCCCAGCACCACCGTGCTCACCCCGTCGAGCGCCTCGGCCGGGTCGGCGGTGGCCCAGACCGCGCCGGGGAGCACCACGCCGGGGAGATAACCGACATTGGTATGGGCGGCGTTGATTTCCTCGGCCACCTCCGGACGGCGCACCCAGAGTCGCACCTCGCCACCCGCATCGGCGAGCACCTTGGCCACCGCGGTGCCCCATGCGCCGGCACCCATCACCGTCGCCGTTCCCAGCGAGCCGCTCATCTCACACTCCAACCTCTATCGGACGTCTCCAGCGCCGCGCGACCCGGCGCAGTTCAACCTAATCACGGCGACGCTGGCAGGATGACGGCCATGAGCGGTGAGCCTGATGTCGGCCTGATCATCGCCGTCAAACGCCTCTCCGCGGCTAAGACCCGGCTGGCGGCCCTGTTCTCGGCTGATGTTCGCGAACGCGTCGTCCTCGCGATGCTCATCGACACCATCACCGCCGCCCAACGAGTCGCGGGCGTCAGATCCGTCACTATCGTGACGCCGGATCTGACGGCCGCCGCGGCGGCCCGCGACCTCGGTGCGGCCGTGCTGGCAGATCCGACACCGATGAACCACCCCGATCCGTTGAACAACGCCGTGACGGCCGCGGCCGAGTTCCTGTCGCACTCAGTCGCGAATATCGTTGTGCTCCAGGGTGATCTACCCGCGCTGAAGACTCCAGAGCTCGAAGAAGCACTCGCCCTGGCGCGGAAGTATCCACGCAGTTTTGTCACAGACCGCCCAGGATCGGGCACCGCGGCGCTGTTCGCATTCGGTGTGGATCCCCAGCCTCATCTTGGCACCGATTCGGCATCCCGACATCGGAACTCCGGCGCCGTCGAACTCGCCGGTGACTGGCCGGGCCTGCGGTGCGATATCGACACCCCGGAAGACCTGGCCGAGGCACGCCTATTAGGAGTGGGAGAAGCGACCACCGCAGCCATCGGCTGAGTTCACCCCCTGTTGGGGGCTTATTCAGCAGCAGCCGTCCGCAGACTTCGGCAATAGGGGATGATTAGGCCATGACCGAGGCCGAGACCAGGTCCCGCGCGTCGGGGGACCGCGAGACCACCGATGCCGCACCGGAGGCTCCGCCGGCCGCCACCGCGGCAGCCATCGACAACCCCCTGCCGGAGAACCGCTATCTCAACCGCGAGCTGAGCTGGCTGGATTTCAACGCACGGGTGCTGGCGCTGGCCGCGGACACCTCACTCCCCCTGCTTGAGCGGGCCAAGTTCCTGGCGATCTTCGCCTCCAACCTCGATGAGTTCTACATGGTCCGGGTCGCCGGCCTCAAGCGTCGTGACGAGATGGGCTTGACCGTTCGCTCCGCCGACGGGCTCACCCCGCGCGAGCAGCTTCGCCGCCTTGAAGATCGCACCCGACAACTCGCCACCCGGCATGCGTTGGTGTTTCTGGATTCGGTTCGACCGGCTCTGGCTCAGCACGGAATCTCCATCATCGGTTGGGCGGACCTCTCCGATACCGAACGTGCCGACCTGTCGAACTATTTTCAGGAGCAGGTGTTCCCGGTTCTGACACCGCTCGCCGTCGATCCGGCCCATCCGTTTCCATTCGTCAGCGGGCTCAGCCTGAACCTCGCGGTCACCGTCCGAACCCCCGAGGACGGCGGCCAGCACTTCGCCCGCGTGAAGGTGCCCGACAACGTCGACCGGTTCGTGCGGCTCAACAGCACCGTTGGCGACACCGAGACCATCCGCTTCCTGCCGATGGAAGAACTCATCGCGGCCTTCCTGCCCGCGCTGTTCCCCGGTATGGAGATCGTCGAACGGCACGCCTTCCGGATCACCCGCAACGCCGATATGGACGTCGAGGACCGCGACGAGGATCTGCTACAGGCACTGGAACGCGAACTGGCCCGTCGCCGGTTCGGGCCGCCGGTGCGTCTGGAGATCTCCGGTGATATGAGCGAGCACATGATGGGGCTGTTGCTGCGCGAACTCGATGTGGACCCCGGTGACGTGGTGCAGTTGCCCGGACTTCTGGATCTGTCCGCACTGTGGCAGATCTACGCGGTCGACCGCCCGGCACTCAAGGATCCTCCCTTCGTGCCGGCCACCAACCCGGCCTTCGGAGAACGCGAGACACCGAAGAGTATTTTCGCCACCCTGCGCGACGGAGACGTGCTCGTTCACCACCCCTACGAGTCGTTCTCCACCAGCGTTCAGCGATTCATCGAGCAGGCCGCCGCCGATCCGCACGTACTGGCGATCAAGCAGACCCTGTACCGCACCTCCGGTGACTCGCCGATCGTCAACGCCCTGATTGAGGCGGCCGGCGCGGGCAAACAGGTGGTCGCTCTCGTCGAACTCAAGGCGCGTTTCGACGAGCGGGCCAATATCAAATGGGCACGCGCACTCGAAGACGCCGGCGTGCACGTGGTGTACGGACTCGTAGGTCTGAAGACCCACTGCAAGACCTGCCTGGTAGTGCGGCGCGAAGGCGCGACCATCCGGCGCTACTGCCATATCGGGACCGGCAACTACAACCCGAAGACCGCTCGACTCTACGAGGACGTCGGGCTGCTGACGGCCGCGCCCGATATCGGCGCGGACCTCACCGACCTGTTCAACTCACTCACCGGCTACTCGCGCAAAGTGGGCTACCGCAACCTGCTGGTGGCCCCGGAAGGAATCCGGAAGGGAATCCTCGAACGCATCGAACGCGAGACCGCCGCGCACCGGGAAGGCCGGACCGGCCGGATCCGGATCAAAGCGAATGCGATCGTCGACGAGGGCATCATCGACGGCCTCTACCGCGCCTCGCAGGCCGGGGTCCGGGTCGAGGTCGTGGTGCGTGGCATCTGCGCGCTGCGACCCGGCGTCGACGGCTTCTCGGAGAACATCACGGTTCGCTCGATACTCGGTCAGTTTCTGGAGCATTCCCGGGTCATGCATTTCGAGGCGATCGACGAATTCTGGATCGGCAGCGCCGACATGATGCACCGCAACCTCGACCGCCGAGTCGAGGTGATGGCACAGGTCAAGGACCGTCGGCTGACCGGCTATCTCAACGAGGTATTCGATTCCACGATGCATCCGTCGACTCGCTGCTGGGAACTCGGCTCGGACGGTAACTGGACCGCGGCGCCGCAGGATGGCCAGCGGGTGCGCGACCATCAGGTGTGGCTGATGGAAAAACATCGGCAGTCCTGAGTGGAATCGACCCTCAATCAGTGCGCGGCAGTTAAGGCAACCGAAGAACACCTGTGACTCCATCCGACAAGGCGAATAGCGGATCCGACAAGACGCATAACGGATCCAACAAGGCGAATAGCGGCGAGCCAATATTGGCTGCGGGCGCAGTGTTATGGCAGCCGGATCCTGATTCCGGTGACACCCGGGTAGCGGTGGTTCACCGTCCCCGGTACGACGACTGGTCACTGCCGAAAGGCAAACTCGATCCGGGCGAGACCGAACCGGTCGCCGCCGTCCGCGAGATCTTCGAGGAGACCGGCCAACGCGCGCATCTGGGCCCGCGGCTGGGCCCGGTCAGCTATCCGATTCCGGGCGGCTCCAAGGTCGTCCACTACTGGTCGGCCCGCGGCCACGGCGGTGACTTCGTCCCCGGCGATGAAGTGGACCAACTGCT
>CALQLM010000059.1 GCA_943331415.1 Bifidobacterium breve | reverse complement strand
CCGTGGGTGGTCGCGGCCTGCCATGCCGACACCGGCTGCCACAACCCGTCCGGGAGGACGCCGCACGGCGAGACGCGCATGACCGCACCGCAGGCATCGCTCTCGACCACCGTCGCCCCGTACCAGGGTTCATCGAAGTCGAGGGAGCGCAGCGCTTTCATGGTCGTGCGGCCGTATCCCCGCATATCCGGGTCACGCAGCCACGCCAGCCACCCGTCGAGGATCGCCGCCTGCAACTCCCTTTCACTCCTGTCGGCCGCACCGTCCAGAGCCCTGGCCAGATACAGGGTCATCTGGGTGTCATCGGAGACGATCAGACGCTCGGGGAGGTCCGGGCCCCGCAGATCCAGCAGCGTCAGCCGGCCATAGCTGTGCCGTTCGTTGGGATACCCCCACGCATCGCCGTAGGCGACACCGAGCATGGCTGCATAGAAGTGCGGTGAGCCCATGACCACTCCCCCCGACCGCCCCCCGATCGCCCTAGGCGCCCTTCTTCTTCGAATTCTTCTTCGGTGCCTGACCCATCGCCCGAGCGCGGTCATCCTCGGTGAAGCCTTCGCCATCGAGGTAGTCACGCTTGATATCGGTCAGGACGGCCGACGCCCGCGCATAGGCCGCGCGGTTGCCGGTATGGGACCTCTTGTCGAAGGTCATCGCGTAACGCGAATCCACACCCATCCGCTGGCCGACCTCAACGGCGTCGATATCCGCGCCCAGGAAGATGAACTCCCAGCCGTAGACCTCACGCTGCTGAGTGATCAGCTTCTTGACCGCATCCCAGGTCCACTGGTGGCTGGAATTCTCCATGCCGTCGGTCATGATCAGGCAGATCACCCGACCGGGCCGCTGATCCTCGGGAAGCGCCGCGAGCTGTTCGCCCACCTCGGTGATGAACTTGCCGGCCGCGTCGAGCAGTGCGGTCATTCCGCGGGGCACGATGACGAACTCCGGCACCGCGGTGATGGGGGTGGGCGGGTAGAGCACCTCATAGGAGGTGTCGAACTGGGCCAGCGTCACCTCGCAGTACTCGGGCTCCGAGCGTTGGGAGTTGATCAGCTCACGCCAGCCGTCCTCGGTGGCTTCGGTGGAGCCGGCCATCGAGCCGGAGCGGTCAAGCAGCGCGGCGATCAGGGTCTTATTGGTGTCGGTCATGGGTCACCTCTCTTTTAGGCATGCAAAAGGCCACAACGATGTCCGGGGGTGATGCCCCCGGCAGCTTTGTGAAGAGCCCCTGCACTGCAATGAACGACCGTCAGCGACAGTCGCGTTTGATATCTCAATTCTACCGACGGAGTCCGACAAGCGCACTAAACAAAGGCATCTAATTTCGGCGAATCCCGCCCAAAATCACGCGTGGCATACGATTCGCCGGTGGCCTCTCTGATCCCCGCGGTTCCCAAGCCTCCGTTGGGCCTGCCCGATCCGCTGCGCCGGATTCATGTGCGTCGCGATCTCGACGTCGCCACCGATGTGGGCCCCGAGGATCCGCCCGAGGCGGGTGGCGTGAGCGCGCACAAGGTCGAAACGATTTGGCGCTCGGTCCGCGACTGGTACCGCAGCGGTGTACATCCGGCCATGCAGGTGTGCATCCGACGCAACGGCGCGGTGATCCTCAACCGGGCGATCGGACACTCCCACGGCCACGGCCCGCAGGACAGCAAGGACACCGAGCGGCAGTACGCGACCGTCGACACCCCGTTCTGTGTCTACTCCACGTCCAAGGCCATCACCGCCTTCGTCGTTCACAAACTCGCCGAACGGGGCGTGCTCGGCATCGACGATCCCGTCGCCGACTACATCCCCGGCTATGAGAAGAACGGTAAGCACGAGATCACCATCGGACACGTCCTCGATCACCGCGCCGGGGTGCCGAACCTTCCGCGCAGCGCGCTCGATCTCGACAACCTCGGCGATCGCCAGTACATGACCGACATCCTGATCAACGCCTCGCCGTTCGCCAAGGCCGGCCGCTATCTCGCCTATCACGCGGTCTCCGGCGGGTTCATCCTCGGTGAGGTCGTGCACACCGCCACCGGCAAGGACATCCGGCAGGTGCTCGCCGAGGAGTTCCTCGATCCGCTGGGGTTCCGCTGGACCAACTACGGCGTCGCGCCCGAGGACGTCGACAAGGTCGCCGTCAACTACGTCACCGGCCCTCCGACCGCGCCACCGCTGTCGAATCTGCTGAGCCGGGCCCTCGGCGTCGGACTGGACAGTCTGGTCAAACTCACCAACGATCCCCGCTTCCTCACCGGCATCGTGCCGGCGGCCTCGGTGGTGACCACCGCGTGGGAGCTGTCGCGCTTCTTCGAGATCATGCGGTGCGGAGGTGAACTCGACGGCGTGCGGGTGATCGAGACCGAGACCATCCGCCAGGCGCTCATCGAGCGCTCGCATCTGGAAATCGACTTCTCCCTCGGCTATCCGACGCGGTTCTCCCACGGCCTGATGCTCGGCGCGCGAATGGTCAGCCTCTACGGACTTGATACCCAGCACGCCTTCGGCCATCTCGGCTTCACCAATATGCTCGCGTGGGCCGACCCCGAGCGGGCGATCTCGGTGGCCGTGCTCAACAGCGGTAAGCCGGTCGTCTACCCCGAGTTCTACCGCTTCCTGGGCACCATGCAGCGCATCACCAGTGAGATGCCGAAGGTGCCGCCGTCGGAGCGGATGCTGTAGGCCCTAGCCCACCCCACCGCCGACGAGCAATCCCAACAGATAGGTGATTCCGGCCGCACCGTAGCCAATCATCAACTGGCGCATGGCACGTCGCAGCGGCGGCGCACCGGAGAGCAGACCGACAATCACACCGGTGCCGAGCAGTGTCGCGCCCACCAGTCCGGCGGCCACCAGAACGGCTGTCGTGCCTTCGAGGCCGAACAGAAACGGCAGCACCGGAATCAGCGCGCCGACGGCGAAGAACAGAAAGCTCGCGACAGCAGCCTTGAGTCCGGTGCCGACGGCCTCGTGCCGGTTGGGATCCGGGCCGACCGACTCGTGTCCGTCGGCACCCGCACCGGGGTCGCGGAGCACCTCGGCGGCGTGTGCACTGGCCTCCTCGGGAGTCATGCCGCGGGCGCGGTAGACCAGTTCGAGTTCATTGGCGTTGACGTCCAACTGGGTCAGGGCTCCCCCGACGCGCGGGCTGGGCGTGGACGCCTCCAGCAGTTCACGTTGCGAGCTGACCGAGACGTATTCACCGGCGCCCATCGACAGTGCGCCGGCCAGCAACCCGGCCAGACCGGTAACCAAGACGGCGTGACCAGATACCCCACTGGCGCTGACACCCAGAATCAACGCCAGGTTGCTCACCAGTCCGTCATTGGCGCCGAACACCGCGGCCCGGAAACTTCCCGACAGCCGGTCGCGGCCACGACCGGCCAGTGCCCGGATGACCTCCTCGTGGATCTGCTCATCGGCGACCATCGTCGCGGTGGCGTCGGCGTCGTCGTCATAACTGGCGCGGGCCTCGAACCGTTGCACCAACGCGAGAACGAACACCGACCCGAAGTGGCGTGCGAGGAACGCCAGGGTCCGGGTGCCGAAATCGGCCCGAAGTGGCGCTCCGACCTGATCGCCGAGCAGGGTCAGCCAGTGCTGTTCGTGGCGTTCCTCGGCCGCGGCGATGACGGACAGGATCTCGCGTTCCTCACCGTCGTAGCGCTGGGCCAGATCGCGGTAGACGGCGGCCTCGGCACGTTCGTTCGCCAGATGTCTGCGCCAGCGGCGTAGATCGGCGGCGCTCGGCCCGTCGGGGTTCACCCGCTCATTATTGACCCGGAAGCCGCTCAGCCCGTCAGGCCACCACAATCTCGGGCAGTGTGCCGACGGGAGCGTTGGAGGCCAGACCGGCGAAATAGCTCCCCGACCACATCCACAGGCCCGCCTGCAGCAGCAGCGAGCTGCGGCCGAGTGCGGCGTCACCGTCGGCGGCGGCCAGCATGCTCGACAGCACCGCGGCCTTGCTGATCATCAGGTACGCCGAACTCAGATCCACCAGGGAGGCATACGACGCGGCCGAGAAACCACCGCCCGAGGCGATGGCCTGCCACACGAACCGGCCGGCACCCGTCGCACTCTCCAGCACACCGCTCCACAGCTTCATCTCCCACCAGCCCGGGGTGGCCGGCGCGGCGAGGTTGGTCAGCGCGGCGTCATAGCGGGTGGCGATCTCCAGCGGGAAAGTACTGGAGTTGCAGTCCAGAAAACCATTGCAGGTCAACGTGTCTCGCATCGAGGGCACTCCGGCGGGCGGATTCTCCAGGAGGTACTCCAGATAGCCGCGGTTGTATCCGTACAGCGCGAGCATGATCGGAACGGTGACGTGCGCGACGGTGGTGGTGAGCCACGGACCGGCGTTGGCCGCCACCGCCGTCAGACCGCCGGCGAGTGCATCGAACAATCGCATACCGATTGCCGACACGGTCAAGTCCACCGCAGCGGTGCTGACCGGCGCCGCCGCGGGAGCGGTGTCGCGCAGGTTGTCGCGCAACCAGACTCCGCCGAAGTACCCCGACACCGCCAGGTTGCCCAACCGCACCCGCACCTGATCGGCCGGCAGACCCTGGGTGGCCAGCTCGTCGAGACTGGTGACCGCGAGGTCGCCGAAGAAGAAGCGCGGGTTGTCGGCCGGGTCGCCGCCACCGGCGACATAGTTCTCGGCCGCGCCGGCGATGGCCTCCGGGGAGACGATGAACGACGAGCCCTCGCTGAGCGGCATCTGCGGCAGGGTGACCGACACCTGGGGGGTGCGACGAACGGCGCGCGGTGCCACGGTGCCGACAGTGGCAGCGATCCGGGCGGTCGCGCGGCTGCGCGCGGCTTCTGATCGGGCCCCGGATCGGGCCTCAGCCGTCCTGGCCTGCCGTCCGGTGCGCGCCGCGCTATGAGAGGAATGCTCGGCGCCAGCCGATACCGACGGGCCGGAGTCAGGTGCCGCCGAGGCGGTGCCTGATCCACAGAACACGGCCACGCCCACGCCAGCGGCGACGGTCACGCCCCCGATCAAACCCACACGTTGTACAGCCCCCACGTCTTCCGACGGTAGCAGGCTGGACCATCTGACCCGCTGCGTCGCCGATGGTGACAGGATTCCTCTATGAGCAGCCCGAAGAAGAAGGCCCCGGCCAAAAAGGCACCAGCGCAGAAGGCACCGGCTAAAAAGGCCCCGGCGAAGAAGGCCCCCGCCAAAAAGGCGCCGGCGAAGAAGGCACCCGCGAAGAAGGCCCCCGCCGCCAAGACCGCGCCACCGGCCAAGAAATCACCGGCGAAGAAGAAGGCACCCACCAAGAAGCTTCGGGGCCAGGAGACGATCACCGGTGCCCGGCGCCTGGGCGGCTGGGACTTCGCGACGTGGCGGATGGCCACCGACGATCCGGTCATGCGCTCCACCATCATCGGTCTGCTGGTGCTCGAGACCAACCCGGATTGGGACATGCTGTGCGATCGCTTCGAGCGCGCGAGTCGGCTTGCTCCGGTGTTGCGTTCGAAGGTCGTTGAAGGCCCACTGAATCTGCAGACCCCACGCGTGGTGGTCGATCCGGACTTCGATCTGGGCTATCACATGCGCCGGTTCAGCATGCCCGGGGCGAGTTGGGATGACGTGCTCACCGAAGCCCGCCGGCAGTCCATGACCGACTTCGATAAGGAGCGGCCACTGTGGCGGGTGACTGTGGTGGAGGGTCTGGCCGGTGGCAAGGCGGCACTCATCATGAAGTTGCACCACGCCATCGCCGACGGGCAGGGCACGGTACAACTCGGTCTGGCGCTGTTCGACTTCACACCGGAGGGCAGCGATCTCGGGCCCATGCCGGACGCTCCCGAGCCCGTCGAGCTCGATACCCGCGGCTTCATGCAGGCCGTGATCCGCAATAACGTCGGATGGGTCGCCAAGACCGCCGAGGATGTCATCAAGGGCATCGGGCCGCTGGCGATGGCGGCGGTCAAGAATCCGCTGGAGTTGATCGGCAAGGTGCGCGATACCGCGGAGTCGGTGGCGCGGTTCACCAAGATCCCGCTGCCGCTGGGTCCGCTGTCGCCGATCATGCAGTCGCGCAGTATTAACTACCACTTCAATACCATCGACATGGACTTCGCGGAGTTCCGCGCCGCGGCCAAGAAGCGCGAGCGCACCGTCAACGATCTGTTCCTGGCGGCGATCAGCGTCGGCATGTACCGCTATCACGAGAAGATGGGTCGGCCCGTCGGCGAGTTGCGGATGAACATGCCGATCTCGCTGCGCACCTCGGACGACCAGAGCAATGCGGTGACGATCGCGCGCTTCGAGATCCCGATCTCCAATGTCATCGACGATGTGCTGGAGGCGGCGGCGAACACGGTGCGCAGCTGGCGTGCCGAACCGGCTCTGAAACTGGCCGACTACTTCGCCGAGCTGACCCGATTCCTGCCCCCGGAGCTGGTGTCGGCCGCGGCCCAGACCTCGGATCTGACCGCCTCCAACGTGCCCGGGGTTCCGGTGCCGGTGTGGCTGGCCGGGGCCAAGATCGAACGGATGTATCCGTTGGTCGGAACGATCGGCGCCGCCATCAACGTCACCATGCTGACCTATGAGGGCACCGCGAGCGTGGGCGTCAGCACCGATGACGCGGCCGTCGACGATCGCGAGGAGCTGATCGACAGCCTGCGCGCGGGGTTCCGTGAGGTCATCGGAACCGCGGTGCTGGCCGGGGATCCCTTGACGCGCTGATGGTCACTATTCAGGTCGAACGCACCATCGCGGCACCACCGGAACACGTCTTCGCCTGGCTGGCCGACCCGGCCAACCTGATCGTCGCTCCAATGGTGGTGCGCACCGGGTGGGCGAAGGACTCGGCGGCCCCGGGACTCGGTGCGATCCGTGATGTGGT
>CALQLM010000058.1 GCA_943331415.1 Bifidobacterium breve | reverse complement strand
GGACGGTAATCCCCTCTGCTGCCATCGCCGCCTTCACCTCTCCGATGGTCAGCTCACCGAAATGGAACACACTGGCAGCCAGCACCGCATCAGCACCGGCCCGCACCGCCGGCGCGAAATCCCCGACCGCACCGGCGCCGCCGCTGGCGATCACCGGAACCGTCACGGCCGCACGCACCGCACGCAGCATGGGTAGGTCGAACCCGGCCTTGGTGCCGTCGGCATCCATGGAGTTCAGCAGAATCTCACCCACACCGAGTTCGGCGCCGCGCCTTGCCCATTCGATGGCGTCAATGCCGGTGCCCTGCCGTCCGCCGTGTGTGGTGACCTCCCAGCCGGATGGTGTCGGCGCGCCGCCCGGGGGCACGGTGCGCGCATCGACGGACAACACGATGCACTGCGAACCGAATTGGCGGGCGAGTTCGGCAAGCAATTCTGGTCGGGCAATCGCGGCAGTGTTGACCGACACCTTGTCCGCTCCCGCACGTAGCAGCGCGTCGACATCGGCCACCGCCCGGACACCACCGCCCACGGTCAGCGGAATGAACACCTGTTCGGCGGTGCGGCGCACCACGTCGAGCATGGTGGCCCGGCCCGACGACGAGGCCGTCACATCGAGGACTGTCAGTTCGTCGGCACCCTCAGCGTCGTAGGCCGCGGCCAGTTCCACCGGATCACCGGCGTCGCGCAGGTTGGCGAAGTTGACGCCCTTGACCACCCGGCCGGCGTCGACGTCTAGGCACGGTATGACCCGGACAGCCAGGTCCGTGGGCGAGGTCAGCACGTTAACGGCTCACCGCGGCCAGTGCCTCGGGGAGACTGAATCGGCCGGCATAGAGCGCTTTGCCGACGATCGCACCCTCGACACCGGAACCGGTCAACGTCGCGATCGCGCGCAGATCCTCGAGGCTGGACACTCCGCCCGAGGCGATCACCGGCGCATCCGTGCACTCGGCCACGCCCTCGAGCAGATCCAGGTTGGGCCCGGTGAGGGTTCCATCCTTGGTGACGTCGGTGACCACGAATCGTGAACAGCCCTCGCTGTCCAGGCGTTCCAGGACCGACCACAGGTCTCCGCCGTCGGTCTCCCAGCCCCGGCCGCGCAGTCGGTGCTCGCCGTCGACCACCTGCACATCAAGCCCGACCGCGACCCGATCCCCGTACTCCGCGATTGCGCGGGCACACCACATCGGGTTCTCCAGTGCCGCGGTGCCGATATTGACCCGGGCACAACCGGTTGCCAGCGCCGCGGTGAGCGATTCGTCATCGCGGATCCCGCCGGATCGTTCGACCTTGACATCCAGCGCCCGCACGACCTCGGCCAGTAATGCGGCGTTGGTACCGCGCCCGAAAGCCGCGTCGAGATCGACGAGGTGGATCCACTCAGCACCATCGCGCTGCCAGGTCAGCGCGGCCTCGAGCGCCGTACCGTACTCGGTCTCGCTTCCGGCCTTGCCCTGCACCAGCCGAACAGCCTGCCCATCGATGACGTCGACAGCGGGCAACAAGATCAGTGACGTGTCTTCTTTCACAGCCCCTCAACCCAATTGGCGAGCAGTGCCGCACCGGCGTCACCGCTCTTCTCCGGATGAAATTGTGTCGCGCACAGCGCACCGTCCTCGACTGCTGCGAGGAACCGCACGCAATGGCTCGCCCAGCTGAGCAGTGCGCTCGGGTCACCCTCCCAGGTTTGTGCGGCATAGGAGTGCACGAAATAGAACCGAGTGTCGGCGTCGATACCTTTGAACAACCGGCTTCCGGGCGCCGCGTCGACGACGTTCCAACCCATATGGGGAATCACCGGCGCGGCTAATCGGGTGACCGCACCCGGCCACTGTCCGCAGCCGGAGCTCTGGACGCCGAACTCGACACCACGCGCGAACAGGATCTGCATGCCGACGCACACACCCAGCACCGGCCGACCCGCCGCAACCCGCTCGGCGATGATGCTGTCGCCGTTGATGGCGCGCAATCCGTTCATACAAGCCTCGAACGCGCCGACGCCCGGTACCACCAGTCCGTCAGCGGCCAGCGCCGCAGCGCGATCGGATGTGACCTCGACCTCGGCGCCGACCCGCTCCAGGGCGCGTTGAGCCGACCGGAGATTGCCGGATCCGTAATCGAGAACAACCACTGATCGTGCTGTCACAGAACACCTTTGGTGGACGGCACCCCGGCCACCCGAGGATCAGGCTCCACGGCCTGTCGCAGTGCCCGGGCCACCGCTTTGTACTGCGCCTCGGTGATGTGGTGCGGGTCGCGGCCGTACACCACACGCACATGCAGTGCGATCCGGGCATTGACCGCCAGCGACTCGAAGACATGCCGATTGATGACGGTGTGGTAGGGCACGCCCGATCCGGCGATGGTGAACTCCGCCAGATACTCCGGTTCACCGGTATGTACGAAATACGGCCGCCCAGACACGTCGACCGCGGCGTGCGCCAACGTTTCATCCATCGGAATGAAGGAATCGCCGAAGCGGCGGATGCCCTTCTTGTCCCCCAGCGCCTGCCCGAGTGCGGTGCCGAGCACAATCGCGGTGTCCTCGATGGTGTGGTGACCCTCGATCTCCACATCACCGCGGGCGGTCACGGTCAAGTCGAAGCTCGCGTGAGTGCCGAGTGCGGTGAGCATGTGATCGAAGAACGGCACACCGGTGTCGATCGCGACTGTGCCGGTGCCGTCCAGATCGAGTTCGACGACGATGTCGGACTCTTTGGTCTTCCGTTCGATCCGCACGCGGCGGGCGGAGGTGGCGGTCATGATGCTCCTAGGGGCTGGGCCGGGTGGGTGGCGGCCAATCGTTGGCTGGCGGTCAGGAAGGCGTCGTTCTCATGCGCCAGGCCGATGGTGACCCGCAGAAAGCCGGGAATGCCGACATCTCGGATGAGGACGCCGTCCTCGAGATAGTGCTGCCAGGCCGCCGGGGCATCGGAGAACTCACCGAACAGCACGAAGTTCGCGTCACTGGGAATCACCCGGAAGCCCATGCCGTGCAGCGCGGCGCAGACCCGTTCGCGTTCGGCGACCAGCGCGGCCACACTGCCCAGGGTCTCATCGGCATGCCGAAGCGCAGCACGTGCGGCGGCCTGGGTGATAGCCGAGAGGTGGTAGGGCAGCCGCACCAGCAGAACCGCTTCGATCACCGCGGGTGCGGCCACCAGGTAGCCCAGCCGGCCACCGGCGAAGGCGAACGCCTTGCTCATGGTGCGGCTGACGATCAGTCGCGCCGGGTACTCCTCGAGCAGGGCAATGGCACTGGGCTGCGAGGAGAACTCGCCGTAGGCCTCGTCGACGATCAGCACCCCGGATGTCATCGCATCAAGCAGCCGCCGTAGATCAGACAGGGAGACGGACTGCCCGGTCGGATTGTTCGGGCTGGTGACGAACACCACGTCGGGGTTCGCAGCCCGGATCGCCGCCACCGCGGCGTCGACATCAAGACTGAAATCGGCTGCGCGTACGGCCTCGATCCACTCGGTCTGGGTCCCGTCGGCGATGATCGGGTGCATAGAGTAGGACGGCACAAAACCGATCGCCGTGCGACCGGGTCCGCCGAAGGCTTGTAACAGCTGCTGCAGGATTTCGTTAGATCCGTTGGCCGCCCAGAGGTTCTCGACTCCGACCGCGACTCCGGTACACGCGGTCACATACGCCGCCAGATCACGCCGCAGTTCCACCGCGTCGCGGTCGGGATAGCGGTGCATCGTTGCCGCCGCGATTCGCACTGCCTCTGCCGCATCGTCGATCAGTGCACGACTGGGCGGGTGCGGATTCTCATTGGTGTTGAGCCGCACCGCGACATCGAGCTGGGGTGCGCCGTAGGCCGACTTACCGCGCAGGTTCTCCCGCAGCGGCAGATCGGAAAGCGTGACTTGCTTACCCAGCGTGACTGCCTTCGGTTCTTCGCGCGAGACGCTCATCACCTTTCGAACCTCCGGCGGACCGCTTCCCCGTGGGCGGGTAGATCCTCGGCGTTGGCCAGAGTGATGACATGACCGGAGACATCCTTGAGAGCGGCCTCGGTGTAGTCGACAACATGAATACCCCGCAGGAACGTCTGCACCGACAATCCACTGGAGTGCCGCGCGCAACCGGCGGTGGGCAGCACGTGGTTGGACCCCGCGCAGTAATCACCGAGGCTGACCGGCGACCACGGTCCGACGAAAACCGCGCCGGCAGAACGGATCCGGGACGCCACTGCCGCGGCGTCGGTGGTCTGAATCTCCAGGTGTTCAGCGGCGTAGGCATTGACCACCCGCACACCGGTGTCGATATCGTCGACGAGCACGATCGCCGATTGTTGTCCGGTCAGCGCCGAGGTGACCCGTTCACGGTGCACGGTGGCGGGGAGCTGAACACCCAGTTCGATATCGGTGGCATCCGCGAGAGCGACGCTATCGGTGACCAGCACGCTGGCCGCCAGCACATCGTGTTCGGCCTGGCTGATGAGATCCGCTGCCACATGCACCGGGTCGGCGGTGTAGTCGGCCAGGATCGCGATCTCGGTCGGGCCGGCCTCGGAGTCGATGCCGACCTGCGAGCGGCAGATCCGCTTGGCTGCCGTCACGTAGATATTGCCCGGCCCGGTGATCATGTCGACCGGTGCGAGTTCGGCACCGTCGGTATCGGTGCCACCGAAAGCCAGGAGTGCCACGCCCTGCGCGCCGCCCACCGCCCACACCTCGTCGACGCCCAGCAGTTCTGCCGCCGCCAAAATGGTGGGGTGCGGCAGTCCACCGAACCCCGCCTGCGGGGGACTGGCGACGACCAGTGACTCCACTCCGGCGGCTTGGGCCGGCACGACATTCATCACCACACTCGACGGATAGACCGCGGTGCCGCCGGGCACATAGAGGCCGACCCGCTCGACCGGGATCCACCGCTCGGTCACGGTGGCGCCGGGGGCGAGCGTCGTTGTGGTGTCCGTCCGGCGTTGATCGGCATGTACGGCCCGGGTGCGCTCGATGGCGACCTCGAGTGCGGCCCGCACGTCAGGGTCCAACCGGGCCAATGCGGACCGCAGCTCGGCGCGCGGCACCCGAACGCTGACCGGACGTACACCGTCGAACTTTTCGCCGTATTCCAGAGCCGCGTCGGCTCCACGAAGAGCGACATCGTCGACGATCGGCCGGACCGCAGGCACCATGGCGTCGACGTCGACACCGCCCCGGGGCAGCGCCGAGCGCAACTGCGCGGCGGTCAGAACACGGCCGCGCAGGTCGATCCGGGACATGACGAAGGGAGTCATCGACTCGATTGTCCCTGATCGGCGTACCGATTCGAAAATCAATTACGCATCGAATTGGCTATCCGGGGTCTCGGAGCGGGAAGTCCACCCCGAACTCAGGTGGTCGGAACCAGCGAAGGCAGTGGATTAAGAGCCGTCGGCGAGAACGCGCCCGAACCGCCGGGAGACAGGCTCTTGTCGCTTGGTGTCAGCGATGCCGAACCTGAGGGTGATGTGCTCGTGGTCGGTGGGGCTTCCTTGGTGCTGGGGGCGCAGGCACTCACGACAACCATGACGGCGACTGCCACCCCGCTCGCGGCCAGGGCGATCTGACGAGCAATCCGACCAGACCTCATCTAATACCGCTCCCGTCTCCCGCTGTGGCCGGCTCAAGGGTCTTCCCGGTGCCGAGATCGTACGCTGCCGATATGCAGCCGGACCTCTGGCTGGCCTTCGTCGGGGCCACCCTCGCCATCAGCATCTCGCCCGGTGCGGGCGCGGTGCAGTCGATGGCCACCGGGTTAAACCACGGCCTGCGCCGTGGCTACTGGAGCATCACCGGCCTGCAAATCGGGCTGATGCTGCAACTGGTGGTGGTCGCGGTAGGCCTGGGTGCGGCGGTGGCGAAATCGCTTGTGGTGTTCACCGCGATCAAGTGGCTCGGGGTGGGCTATCTGATCTACCTCGCCGTGCGGCAGTGGCGCACCACGCCGCAAGATCTGACCACCCAGGTCGCCCCTGATACCGGCGATGGGCGCCTGTCGCTGCTCGTGCGGGGCTTTCTGGTCAACGCCACCAACCCGAAGGGCCTGGTGTTCATGCTGGCGGTGGTGCCCCAGTTCGTGGTGCCGACGCGTCCGCTGATGCCGCAGTATCTGACGATCGCCGCGACGATGGTCGCCGTCGACCTGGTGATCATGGGGGCCTACACCGGACTGGCCGCCCGTCTGCTGGTGTGGCTGCAGACCCCGCGGCAGCAGATGATCCTCAACCGGACCCTGTCCGGGATGTTCGCGATCGCGGCGATCGTGCTATCACTGGTCCGGCGCAGTGCCGTGTAATGAGACCAGTGCAGCATGATGGGACGCATGCGCACAGAAGATCACCCCAACAACTCCCCCGGCGTCCCGATGAAGTTTCCGGTGTGGTTTGAAAACTTTCAGATCAAATACATCAACCCGATCGCGGTCCCATTGGCCCGCGTTGTTCCGGGAATCACGGTCATCAAGCACCGCGGGCGCAAGTCCGGTAAAACCTATGAAACGGCGATCTCGGCCTACCGCAAGGGAAACTCCGTGGCGATCATGCTGGCGCACGGAAAGACCAACTGGGTGAAGAACATCCTGGCCGCCGGCGAGGCGGATATCCGCCTGGGGCGCCACGATCTACATCTGGTCAACCCGAGAATCATCGCGGCGGGCACCGACGATCCGTCGCTGCCGAGGATGCCACGGGCCGCGGCGCGGCGCGGGGTCGGCGTGTTCGTCGCCGATATCGCCTGAGCTGCTGAGTGATTCGATCCTAGAGGTCCAGGCCGATATCAAGCACCCGCACCGAGTGGGTAAGTGCTCCGACGGCCAAGTAATCCACGCCGGTGCCGGCGTAATGCGCGGCGGACTCCAGGGACAGGCCTCCCGAGGACTCCAGCAGAACATG
>CALQLM010000057.1 GCA_943331415.1 Bifidobacterium breve | reverse complement strand
CTTCAGATACATGGCCTGCAGAGGCATCCTCGCCGTTGCGGTCGCGCCCCCGGACACACTCGTGCAGGTGCCGCACGGCGCTGTGGCCGCCAGCGCAAGGTCGCGTCCGGCATCAAGGACGCAGGCGTCAACGGTGATCGGAAACCGTTCGTCACCCACCGCATCGTTGAGTGCATCCAGCGGTGCTTCCACCGCCACGGCGCCGAGAGTGCCTGCGAGCCTGAGTCGTTCCAGGTCGTGATCGACATAGACGACCCGCTCACTACCGAGCGCTACTGCCGAGGCGACCGCGTACAACCCGACCGAGGGCGCGAGTCCGCCCACGACGAGAACCGGCGCGCCCGGCATCTCCGCGAGAGGTCCTGCCACACAGCGGTATCCGTCGCTGACATTGTCCGGAATCCCGGCGGCAACCACCGGATCCATACCATCGGGCAGGGGCAGCAGCGCGTGATCGGCGAACGGTACGCGCACCAGATCAGCCAGCGCACCGCCGAGGTCCACACCACCATGCGGCCCGAGTCCGAACGCGGTACCGGGTGGGACCGCGGCACAGGCGTTGGAATGTCCGCGGCGGCAGGGCACACAGTCGCCGCAGCTCGCCTGGAACGGAACGATGACCCGCTGACCGGGCACCAATCCCGTCACCGCGTCGCCCAGCTCGACGATCTCGCCCACCATCTCGTGGCCCATCGCGAATGGCGGGGTAATCGGATAGAGCCCAAGGGCGATCACCGGGTCAAGATCGCAGCGGGCGACAGCCAGTGGACGCACCAGCGCATCTCGTGGGTCACCCAACCGCGGATCCGGGCATTCCTGCCACGCCAGATCGCCCGGTCCGCTGAACACCAGATGTCGCATGGTTCAGCCACCTCCGAACAGCGCAACGGCGCAGGCATCTAGCCACCAGCGCTGAATGCGCTTGGTTTCCATACCGAACCTCCGCGTCTAACTTCCTGTGCGCAATTTACTAAACCCGCGGCCTATAGCCCGGAAGGTTGGAGGCCAAGCAGGTACGCCCACACCCCGTTGGTCGCGAACAGCGGGGTGCCGTTGGCGTCAAGCGGGGTGGAGGTGTCCACGACGGTGATGCCGTGATTTTTGAGTACCGCCGTCAGTGCACTACTTGCGGGGTTGTACGGCAGTGACGTGTAGAGCTGATGGGAACCGGCGAATGAAGCGGCGCCACCATCGACGAGCACCGGGCCGGAGGTTGGTTTGGCTAGACCCAGATTGTTCCAGTGGGCGAAGGCGTGCGCATTGGGCACCAGGGTGTCGGCGGCGGAGCCGAACCCGTACTGCTGTTCCGCCGGGGTGACGTTGGGCTTGGTCAGCGTCCAATCCGCGGGGGTATCGGTGAGCGCATTCCAGTCGTCGGGGGAGGAGAAGTAGACCGCCCGGTCCAAGACCACGGTCTTGGCCATCACGCCGACGTACCCGCCGCCCTGGGAATGGCCGGCCATAACCACCTTGGACCAGTCCACCGCGTCAGCGCCGAGTAAGAACTGTCCCCAGCCTTCATCGGGGTGCTGCTGGTCCATCCAGACCAGTAGTTTGCTCAGCCGGTTGACGATCGAATCGGCCGTGGAAACATCGCTCTGCCCGCTGACCGGTGTGCGGTCGCCGAAGAGCACCTCGTTGCGCGCGTTCCAGTAGCAGTCGGCGTTGCTGCTGGTGCGGCACAGCGAGCCCATCGCCGTCTGGTTGGGGTAGTTCAGGCCGACGGCGTGGAAACCGAGTTCGGCCGCCGTGTGCAGGATGTAGGTGTACTGCGTCGGTTTGCCCTGTGTGCCTGGAAGGAACACCACAAGCTCGCCCTGCGGGGAGACAAACGGCGAAGGGTTGATGACCACGTGCGGTGCCTCACCGTTGCCCGGGGCGGCGGTGATGGCGCTGTCGGTGATAGTGGCGTAGATCTGCCGTTCCACTGATGCTGGCTGCGTGCCGGTGCTCACCGGATCCACGACGACTGGCACCGTCGTTCGCGTGGTGTGCCCGGCGGTTCCGATCAGCCCGAAGGTCAACAGATTTACCAGCCCGGCCAAACCGTGGACGTGCGGCCCGCTGTCGGCATCGCTGACGCTCACAACAAAGCTGTCCGAGTAGCCAGCGGTCGCCAGCACTGGGTCGGGGATATAAGTGTATTGCCCGACGGCGTTGATTGACACGTTGCCGTGCGCGGTTGCACTGACCACGGTGTAGCTCAGGGTGGCGCTGTCACGGTCGTAGGCATTGAACGCTCCGCTGACCACTCCGGTGGGACTCTGGCCGGTCTCGGTCGGTGACAGCGTCGGGGTCTGATTGAACAGGAGCGCCGCGATGGGACGGGTGGCGTTCACCGCCTTCGCTTTTCGTGCGGCGGCGCCCGGTATTGATCTGGTCGGCGTGTGCTGCCGTTGGGTGCCAGCCCGCCGCGTCGCCTGTGCGCGCGGCGCGGCGTTGCTGTGCACCGCCGTGGCCGGGTCGCGTGGAGCGGCATGGTCGCCGGGGGCGGCCCCCGCCAGCGGGCACCCGAGGGTGATAGCGGCCCCCACGCCGAGCGCGACCAATGTCCCCCCGGCGGGACCCATTGAGCTCCCACGCACAGGCAGATGTTATCAGCGGCCCCGCTGAACTAGCGGGCCGACTTCAGCCGGATCTTCCACCGCACGAAGCTGAGGTAGCCCACGCTCAGCAAGGCGAGCATCGCCATATCGAAAAGCCAACTCGACGCGGTGTGCTCCCACCAACGGTCCTTGGGCGTCAACGGCCCGGGCACCAGCGTGGTCAGATCCACCGTGGAGGCCGACGCGGCGAATCCCCATCGGGCCGGTGTCACCCAGGACATCTGATCAAGCACCGGCCGGTTGGTCACCGGGATCATGCCGCCGGAGAACACCAACTGGCTCATGATCGCCACCACCAGCAGCGGCATGATCTGCTCATTGGACTTCGCCAGCGCCGACAGCGCCAGGCCCACCATGGCCGCGGCGACCGTCGTCGCGGCCATACTGACGAACAGTTCCAGAGTCGCGCTGCCGAGCACGGTTGCACCCTGGGTCGGGCCGCCCTTGCCGATGATCGTGATCGCGGTGACGATGGCCGACTGCAGAACAGCGAACACCGAGTACACGCACACCTTGGCCAACAGATAGGCCGTGGTGGACAACCCGACCGCCTGTTCGCGCCGGAAGATTGGACGTTCGCCGATCAGGTCCCGGATGGTCAAAGCGGTGCCCATGAAGATCGCCCCGACATTGAGCAGCACAAGAATCTGTCCGGGCTCGTTCGGGGCGTCACCCATCGGGTCGGGCACCCCGAACCCGACGGTGCCCGGAACCGCCAGTGACAGCACACCCATGATGAACGGCAGCAGGGCCAGGAAGATGAAGTAGCCGCGGTCGGAGATGATCAGCCGGGCCTGCCGGCGCACGATCGTGGAGAACTGTCGCAAAAGGCTGGTGTGGGTGGGCTCACCGATATCGGAAGGTGCTTCGACCGGCGGCGGTGGTGGCGGGGGTCCGGTCAGCGCCAGGTAGCGATCGCTGGCGGCCTGCGGATCACCGGCCACGGTGCTGAAGATGTCGGCCCAGTTGGTGGTTCCCATCGTCGGGCCGATCTGGGCCGGCGGCCCGCAGAACGCCGTCTTGCCGCCCGGGGCGAGCAGTAGCACCTGATCGCACACGTCGAGGTAGGTCAGCGAGTGCGTGACCACCAGCACCACGCGGCCGGCATCGGCAAGATCGCGCAACATCGTCATCACCTGGCGGTCCAGCGCGGGATCCAGACCCGACGTCGGCTCGTCCAGGATGAGCAGTGACGGACCGGTCAGCAATTCCAGCGCCACCGAGGCGCGTTTGCGCTGTCCACCGGAGAGTCGGTCGACGCGGGTGTCGGCGTGCTGGGTCATCTCGAGTTCGCTGAGAACCTCCGCCACCACCTGCTGACGATCTTGTTTGGTGGTGTCCGGTGGCAGTCGCAACTCGGCGGCGTACATCAGCGCCTGATTGACCGTGAGTTGGCCGTGCACCACATCGTCTTGGGGCACCATCCCGATCCGGGACCGCAACGAGGCGTAGTCCGCGTGGATATTGCGGCCCTCGAACGTCACCGTCCCGCTCGTCGGGTGGGTGTAGCCGGCGATCAGCCGTGCCAGTGTCGACTTGCCTGCGCCGGACGGCCCGATGATCGCGGTCAGCGTGCCGGGCCGGGCGACCAGCGAGATGTTATCCAGCAGGGTCTTATTGTTCTCGATCGTCCAGGTGACCCCGCGGACATCGAGGCCACCGGTTCCGGTCGCTGCGGCGGTCTCGGTGCGCCGCACCAGGTTTCCACCCGCGAACACCAGGTCGACATTGCCGATCGTGACGACATCGCCCTCGTTCAACAGTGCGGTGCTCACCCGGTCGCCGTTGACGAACGTGCCGTTGATCGAGCGGTTGTCGGCGATCTCCGTTCCGCCCGGCGTCGGGATCAGCGTCGCGTGATGACGTGATGCCAGCACGTCGGGGATGACGATGTCGTTATCGGTCGCACGGCCGATCGTCAGCGAGCCCGGTGGCACCTCGGGTGACGAGCCGGGCCGCAGGATCTTGAGCATGGAGGTCGCCAGGTTCGACGGAGAACCGCTGCGGGCCGACGACGGGCGCATCTGGGTGGGTGCGGCATCGGGGGCCGGCGTCGGATAGCGCGGGGGCTGAGTCGGGGGTTGCGCAGGTCCGCCGGGCATCATCATGGTGGAGGTCTGCGGCGGCCGGCCCGCCGGGCCCTGGCTCCTACCCAACTCGAAGCTGACCGGGGGACCGTCCGGATTGCCGAGATTCACCGTGGTGCCGTCGGTGATGTCGACTTCCTGGACGCGACGGCCGTGTACGTACATGCCGTTGAGCGAGCCGTTGTCGATCGCCATCCACCGGCCCCCCGGTGTGGTGGGGTCGAACCGCAGCACGATATGGGCGCGGGACACTAGGGGATGGGCCAGTCGTACATCGGCGCGCAGATCGCGGCCGACCACGACATCGTGCCCGGGGGCGAAGGTGCGTGGCGGCCCGTTGTACCGAACGGTCAGAACAGGCGCGAAAGGCTGGCTCATCGGCGCTGACTCTACGGGCCGCCTGTCACCACGCAACGCGTCCGCGTGTAGATGGTCGGCATGCATTTATTGCAGTGGGTACACATCGATCGCACCGAATGGTCGTCGCCGTCGGCCTGGATGCGGTTGATCAGGTCGGGTTCGGCCAGCAGGGCCCGTCCCATCGCGACGAAACTGAAGCCGGCGGCCATGGCGGTGTCCATGGTCTCCCGGTTGGTGATACCGCCGAGCAGGATCAGCGGAATCGTGAGCTCGTCACGGAAGCGCTCGGCATCTGCCATCAGGAAGGCGTCCCGGTAGGGGTACTCGCGCAGAAACTTCTTGCCGGTCATCCGCATACCCCAGCGCAGCGGTGGCCGGAATGCGGCCGCGAACTCTTTGATCGGCGAGTCACCGCGGAACAGATACATCGGATTGAGCAGCGAACTGCCCGCGGTCAGCTCCAGCGCATCCAGTCCACCGTCGTCCTGCAGCCACCGCGCGGTCTGCAGCGATTCCTCGATCGAGATACCGCCGCGTACCCCGTCGGCCATATTCAGCTTGGCGGTGACCGCGATCGTCGCCGGCCCGTCTTTCTCCACTTCGCGTCGCACCGCCAGCGCGATACTGCGTGCCACCTTGGCCCGGTTCTCCAGCGATCCGCCGAATGAATCGGTGCGCCGGTTGATCAGCGGGGACAGAAATGAGCTCGCCAGATAGTTGTGACCGAGGTGGATCTCGACGGCGTCGAATCCGGCGTCGATCGCCAGTCGCGCCGCGGCGGCATGTGCCGCGATCACCTCATCGATGTCCTGGGGGCTGGCGTGTTTGGCGAAGCGCATCCCGATCGGGTTGAAGAACCGCACCGGCGCCAGCGCCCGGGCCTTATTGGATGCGGCATTCGCCACCGGACCGGCATGGCCGATCTGGGCGCTGATCGCCGCGCCCTCGGCGTGAACGGCCTCGGTCAGGCGGCGTAGCCCCGGCAGGGCCTCGGGCCGCATCCACATCTGCTTGCCGTCGGTGCGCCCACCCGGGCTGACCGCGCAGTAGGCGATGGTGGTCATGCCCACCCCGCCTGCGGCGATCGCCTGGTGGAACGCGATCAGGTCATCGGTGACCAGGGCGCCCGGCGTACGCCCTTCGAACGTGGCCGCCTTGATAATCCTGTTTCGCAGCGTGATCGGACCGAGCTTTGCCGGGCTGAACACATCGGGCACACCGTTCATATGCAGAATGTAGCCGTGCCCGCAGAAATCCTGGACGGCAAACTCACCCGCGACGAGATCTTCGTCGACCTCACCACGCGGGTCGCCGCGCTGACCGCGGCCGGTACAACGCCGGGCCTGGGCACAGTCCTGGTCGGTGACGATCCCGGCTCGCAGGCCTACGTGCGCGGCAAGCACTCCGATTGCGCCAAGGTCGGTATCACCTCGATCCGACGGGACCTGCCCGCCGACGTCAGCCAGCAACGTCTCGACGAGACCATCGACGAACTCAACGCCAACCCGGACTGCACCGGCTACATCGTGCAGTTGCCGCTGCCGCGGCACCTCGACGAGAATGCCGCCCTGGAGCGCATCGACCCGGCGAAGGATGCCGACGGTCTGCACCCCACCAACCTGGGCCGGCTGGTACTCAACGAACACGCACCGCTGCCGTGTACCCCGCGCGGCATCGTTCATCTACTGCGTCGCTACAACGTAGAGATCGACGGCGCGCATGTGGTGGTCATCGGCCGCGGTGTCACGGTCGGTCGCCCACTGGGACTACTGCTCACCCGCCGAACCGAGAATGCCACAGTAACGTTGTGCCACACCGGAACTCGCGATCTGCCGTCGTTGGCT
>CALQLM010000056.1 GCA_943331415.1 Bifidobacterium breve | reverse complement strand
TCCCGAATCCCGTCGCCGGGGTCTCGGCACGGAAATGGTGCGGGCCGCGATTGAGCGCAGCGGCGGGCGGGTGCGATTCTGGGCCCACGGCACCCAACCGGGCGCGCGCGGACTCGCCGACGCCGTCGGCCTGCGGGCCGCACGGGAATTGATTCACATGCGACGGTCACTGAACGGAATCGTCGAACCTGTTGTGCCCGAGGGAGTCTCGATCCGCACCTATCGTGGCACGCAGGATAATCCCGAGTTGCTGAGGGTCAACAACGCCGCGTTCTCCTGGCACCCTGAGCAGGGCGGCTGGAACGATTCCGATATCGCCGAACGCACCGTCGAGGCGTGGTTCGATCCGAAGGGGCTCTTCTTGGCCCATGATGACGGGACCGGCGAACTCCTCGGCTTCCACTGGACGAAAGTGCACGCTGATCCCGGTGGCGGCGCCGGCATGGGTGAGGTGTATGTCCTCGGTGTCGACCCCGCCGCGCACGGCCGGGGTTTGGGACGGCTGTTGACGCTGCTCGGACTCGATCACCTGGCCCGACGACTCGGGCACCAGCACGACCCGGCCGTCATGCTCTATGTCGAATCCGACAATTCCGCGGCAATACGGACCTACCAGGCACTTGGGTTCACTGAGGTAAGCGTGGATACCGCCTACGCGCCCCATTGACCGGGTACCTGTTCACCTCGCGTTAACCGTCCATCCGTGAGGCGGCCACCCCGGGCGCATACGTTCCCCCCGACCCTGGATTTCAACGGAAGGTAGGCACGGTGGATCTGACCAGTTTCGGCAAGGCATTCGTCGGTACGGCATCGGTGGTGGCGGTCGCCGCCCTTACTGCGTGCGGCAGCGACAACAACGCGGCGTCGTCCTCGCCCTCGCCGAGTGCCGGCACGGCCGGTGATTCCTCGATTGCCTGTGGCGGAAAGAAGTCACTGAAGGCCAGTGGTTCGTCGGCTCAAGCCAACGCCGTGACCCGTTTCGTCACCGCGTATGAAACTGCCTGCCCGGGTTTCACCCTGAACTACACTTCCAGCGGATCCGGTGCCGGTGTGAAGGAATTCATCGGCGGACAGACCGATCTCGGTGGCACCGACTCCCCGCTGAATGCCGACAAGGGTGAGATCGAGAAGGCGAAGGAGCGGTGCGGTGGCTCCGACGCGTGGAACCTGCCCGTGGTCTTCGGACCGATCGCGATCACCTACAACGCCCCCGGTGTCGACGCGTTGGTGTTGGACGGCCCGACTGCGGCCAAGATCTTCAGCGGTGCCGTCACCAGTTGGGACGCCCCGGAGATCGCTGCGCTGAACCCCGGCGTGACACTGCCCGCACAGCCGATCGTGGTGATTTTCCGCAGTGATGAATCGGGCACCACCGACAACTTCCAGAAATACCTGACCGCCGCCTCCAACGGAGCGTGGGAGAAGGGCGCGGGCAAGACCTTCAATGGCGGCGTTGGCGAAGGCGCTAAGGGCAACGAAGGCACGTCTGCGGCGATCACGAGCACCCCGGGCTCGATCACCTACAACGAGTGGTCGTTCGCGAAGAACCAGGGTCTGTCCATCGCCCAGATCGTCACCTCGGCGGGTCCCGACCCGGTCACGCTGTCGGTCGAGTCGGTCGGCAAGTCGATCGCGGGTGTGAAGATCAAGGGCGAGGGCAACGACCTGGTTCTGGACACCTCGAGCTTCTACATGCCGACTGAGGCCGGCGCCTACCCGATCGTGCTCGGTACCTACTCGGTCGTCTGCTCGAAGTACCCGGATGCTGAGGTCGCCACCGCCGTGAAAGCGTTCCTCAGCGTGGCACTCGGTAAGGGCCAGGAGGGGTTGACCGACAACGGGTACATCCCGGTGCCGGACTCCTTCAAGGCAAAGCTGTCGACCGCGGTCAATGCGATCTCCTAGGTCTGCACCGCTGGTTCCCGGAGTTCGATGACGATCAAGCCAGATCCGAGCGTGGTGGGCTCACCGGCCCCGGTGGGTCCACCACGCTCAGGGCATACTTCGATCATGGTGTCCACAGTGATCCCGAAATCCGGCTTGAAAGGCGGCGGCAGGTTGGGTGACCGGGTCTTCGGCTCGGTGGCCTTGGCCGCGGGGGCGACCATCATCGGCGCGATCGCGTTGATGGCCCTGTTTCTGGTCATCCAGGCCGTGCCGTCGCTGCAGGCCAATAAAGCGAACTTCATCACCAGCTCCGAGTTCAACACGACCGATGCCGCGAACCTCCGCTTCGGCATCGCCGAACTGTTTCAGGTCACCATCCTCAGTTCCCTGTTCGCACTACTGATTGCGGTGCCGATCGCCATCGGAATTGCGACCTTTCTGACGAACTATGCGCCCCGTCGTCTGGCGCGCCCCTTCGGCGTTCTGGTGGATATGCTCGCCGCAGTGCCCTCGATCGTCTTCGGACTCTGGGGAATCTTCGTGCTGGCGCCGCGATTGGAGCCGCTCGCACAATTTCTGAACACAAACCTCGGGTGGCTCTTCCTGTTCAGCAAGGGAAATGTCTCACTGTCCGGCGGCGGAACGATCTTCACCGCAGCGGTGGTACTCGCGGTCATGATCCTGCCCATCATCACCTCGGTGACTCGCGAGGTGTTCAGCCTCACTCCCCGTGGGCAGGTCGAGGCCGCGCAGGCCCTCGGTGCCACCAAGTGGGAGGTCATCCGGATGACGGTCTTCCCGTACGGCCGGAGTGGCATGATCGCCGGTTCGATGTTGGGCCTGGGTCGAGCACTCGGGGAGACGGTGGCGGTTTTGATCATCCTCCGGTCGGCCGCACAGGCCGGCCACTGGTCGGTGTTCGATGGTGGCTACACCTTCGCCTCCAAGATCGCTTCGGCCGCAGCTGAATTCAGCTCAAAGCTGCCGACTGGTGCCTACATCGCCGCTGGCCTGGTGCTGTTCCTGTTGACCTTCGTGGTTAATGCACTCGCGCGCCTGGCGGCTGGCGGACGGGTGAGTGGCGGATGACCCAGTCCACCTTGGAAGCGCCCGCGAAGGGTCCTACCTTCCATCCGCTGAGTCCGATCCGTAAGTTCAAGAACAAACTGGCCACGGTGCTATTCGCGGCGGCATTCGCCGTCGCCACCATTCCGCTGGTGTGGCTGCTCTATACCGTGCTGGAGCGGGGGTTCGCAGCTGTCGTCGGACAGGGGTGGTGGACCAAGTCGCTGGCCGGGGTGTTGCCGGATCAGTTCGCCGGCGGGGTCTACCACGCGATCTACGGCACTGTGATCCAAGCCGCGATCGCGGCGGTACTGTCCGTCCCCCTGGGCATCATGGCAGCGATCTACCTCGTCGAGTACGGGCGCGGAACCTTCGCGAAGGTGACCACCTTCATGGTCGACATTCTTGCCGGAGTTCCGTCGATCGTGGCCGCCCTGTTCGTCTTTGCGCTGTGGATTTCGACACTGGGTTTCCCGCAGAGCGCCTTCGCAGTCTCGTTGGCACTGGTGCTGCTGATGTTGCCGGTGGTGGTTCGAAACACCGAGGAGATGCTCAAACTCGTCCCCGACGAACTCCGGGAAGCCTCTTACGCACTGGGTATCCCCAAGTGGAAGACCATTCTGCGGGTCGTGGTGCCGACCGCGCTGCCCGGGATCATCAGCGGACTGCTGCTCGCACTGGCCCGGGTTATGGGTGAGACGGCGCCGGTGCTGGTGCTGGTGGGCTACGCGAGGTCGATCAACTACGACGCATTCAGCGGCAACATGGCCTCACTGCCACTGCTCATTTACACCGAGTTGACCAATCCCGAGGCAGCGGGCCGTGGGCGAGTGTGGGGCGCCGCCCTGACGCTGATCCTGATCGTGGGTGCGTTGTATGTGGCGGCCGCATTCGTGAACAGATATCTGACGCGACACCGGACCTGAGGGACGCGAGAGAAGACGATATGGCTAAGCGCATCGATCTCGAAGACGTCAACATCTACTACGGCTCGTTTCATGCCGTTGCCGATGTGACCATGGCGGTACAGGCCTGCAACGTGACGGCCTTCATCGGTCCGTCCGGTTGTGGGAAGTCCACGGTGCTGCGGACGCTCAACCGTATGCACGAGGTCATCCCGGGCGGACGCGTCGACGGTTCGGTGCTCCTCGACGGGGAGGATATTTATGGCGCCGGTGTCGACCCTGTGAGTGTCCGAAAGACGATCGGTATGGTTTTTCAGCGGCCAAATCCTTTTCCCACCATGTCAATTCGTGACAACGTGGTAGCCGGCCTGAAGTTGCAGGGTGTGCGCAGTGGCAAACTCCTCGACGAGACCGCTGAGCGATCGCTCCGGGGCGCTAACTTGTGGAATGAGGTCAAAGACCGGCTCGACAAGCCCGGCGGTGGCCTGTCCGGGGGTCAGCAGCAGCGCCTGTGTATCGCCCGCGCAATTGCGGTGCAACCCGATGTGTTGCTGATGGATGAGCCTTGCTCGGCGCTGGATCCGATTTCGACACTGGCCATCGAGGATCTGATCGCCGAACTCAAACGGGACTTCACCATCGTGATTGTCACCCACAATATGCAGCAGGCCGCCCGGGTCAGCGATCAGACGGCGTTCTTCAATCTGGAGGCCACCGGGAAGCCGGGCCGACTCATCGAGTTCAACGACACCGGAAAGATCTTCTCTAACCCCAGCGAGAAGTCGACCGAGGATTACATTTCCGGCCGGTTCGGCTGACGCGGATTTAGTACGTCGCGATTTCTTCCTCTTCGGGCAGGTGCCCGGTGACCTGGAAAATCACCCGCCGTGAGATTTCTACGGCGTGGTCGGCGAACCGCTCGTAGAAGCGGCCCAGCAATGTGACGTCGACTGCCGCGGCAACGCCGTGCTTCCACTCCCGGTCCATCATCACGCTGAACAGGTGGCGGTGCAGATCGTCCATGGCGTCATCTTCTTCGCGGATCAGCCGTGCCTGTTCCGGATCGCGAGACAGCAGCACCTCTCGGGCACTCGCGCCCAAATCGACTGCGATACGGCCCATTTCGGCGAAGTAGCCGTTGACCTCCTCGGGCAGGGCGTGCTGAGGATGGCGGCGCCGGGCGATCTTGGCGACGTGCAGGGCCAGAGCGCCCATGCGTTCGACGTCGGCGACGATCTGGATGGATCCGACAATGGCCCGCAGGTCTCCGGCTACCGGGGCTTGGAGTGCCAGCAGCACGAAGGCCGCCTCTTCGGCGCGGGCGCTAGCGGCGATGATCTGTTCATGATCGCCGATCACCTGTTCGGCGAGTACCAGGTCGGCCTGCAGCAGGGCCTGCGTGGCGCGTTCCATGGCGATCCCCGCCATCCGGCACATCTCGGCGAGTTGGTTGGTCAGCGCGTCAAGCTGCTCGTGGTACGCGGTACGCATGAGCTAAGCGTACGTCCGAGCCGAGCCGAAGGCGCTACCTGAAGCTGAACGGAGGGTGAATGCCGACTACTCGCAGGTGACGTCGGCGCCGTTGGTGACCGTCAGATCCGACGGCAGCTTGGTCGGAGTACTGCTTCCGGCATGGGTCACCGAGACGATCAGGGGCGTGCCGCTGGCCTGTGGGTAACTCACGCCGCCGAAGTCGGGCCCGAGCACCACCTGCACCGTTTCGCCGAGGCCGCTGATCCGCTCGATCTGCGCGCCCGGCAGCGAGCTTGCGACGGTCGCGGCGGCCTGCTCATTGCCCAGCGAGTAGAAGACCGTGGTCTCGGTCACCGTGCTCCAGTCCGAGTAGTAGTCCGGCTCGAGCATGGCGAAACTAAACGACTCCAGTTCGCTGGTGGAGGTGTCGGCCAGACCACTTTGATCGGTGGCATTGGCCACCTGCACGGTGACGTCACGCGGGTCAGCGGCCACCGCCTTCACCTGCTCAGTGGTGGTCTGGTTGGCATCGGAGGAGTACCCCGTATCGGACTCGGCCTCCGTCGGAGAAACGACGCTGGCGGTCTCGGCTGCCTTGGTCGCGACGGTCATGGGATTGAGCGTCTCGTTATTGTCGTTCTCTCCAGGCAGCGGTTTGTCGTCGATGATCGCGTCGAACAGAGCCTGGATGTCTTCGGTTCGCGGTTGCTCGTTGCCCTCGTCGTCGGCGTATCCGGTGGTCGGCACCGTCACGAAGGTGATGCGTCCGGCGTTCATGCCCTGCAGCGACTGGCCGAGCCGAACCAGATCGCGGGTCTGGACGTTGTCGACAAAACTGTCATCGATAAAGGTATTGACGACCTGGTCGAGCTTGTCCAGGTCGAAGAGGGTGTCGGTGGAGATCATTGAGCGCAGCAGTGAGGAGAGGAAAAGCTGCTGGCGTTTGATCCGTCCGTAGTCGCCGTTGTATTCGGTGGTGATGGACCTGGCTCGAACGTAATTCAAGGCGGTGGGTCCGTCGAGTTTCTGCCGCCCGGCGTCAGCCAATACGGTCCCCAGTTCGGCGTCCTCTAGTGGCGTGGTGCTGCACACCTCGACCCCGCCGAGGGCGTCGACCATCGCGGAGAAGCCGGCGAAATCGACGGCCATGAAACGGTTGATCGCAAGTCCCGAGATTTTCTGGATCACCTTGACCAGACACTTCGGGCCGCCGAGTGCGTACGCCGAGTTGAGCTTGCTCGTGGTGAGGCGCTCGTTATCGCTCCACTCTTCATTGGTTTTGTCGTAGACCGGACCGTATTTGCCCGTCTCGGGATCCCACGCCTGGCAATTCATCGGCGCTATCGCGAGGTCACGCGGGAAAGACACCGCGACAACACGTTTGCGGTTGGCGGGGATGTTGACCAGCATGATGGTGTCCGAGCGCGCGCCCTCCGCGACGCTGGTATCACCCGCACCCATTTCGCCGTTCGCGCCGATGCGGCTGTCCACACCGATGATGAGGAAGTTCTCGTCACCGTTCTGGGCACCGGGGTCGCGGATGTCGCTGGAATTAGGATCCAGCGCGACGATGGTGTTGAGCAGTTTGTTTTTGGCGCTTTGCCACTGCCAGGCGGCACCAGTGACGGCCAGGGCCGATACCGCGATGAGTACTGCCGCAGACCGGGCGGCGAGCAGTGCGGGCCGACGCCCCCGAACTGGATGTGGCTGGGGTTGCGGGGCCTTTCCGGCCGCGGGGTTCCGGTTGGCCACCAACGGGCGGCGGGCCCGTGCCAACGCCGCG
>CALQLM010000055.1 GCA_943331415.1 Bifidobacterium breve | reverse complement strand
TGTCCTGGCGCAAGCCGCGGTATTGCTGATCGCGATCCGCTCCGAACGCATCAGCCTGCGGCCGCTATGGGGAATCGACGACCGGCTCAAACGCTTCGGCACGATGGCCGCCGCAATGGTGCTCTACGTGCTGATCAGTCAGGTCGGGTTGGTGGTGGGTAACCGGATCGCCAGTACCGCCGCTGCCTCCGGGCCGGCGATTTACACCTACGCCTGGCTGGTACTTCAACTGCCCTTCGGGATCATCGGCGTGACGATTCTGACCGTAGTCATGCCACGACTGAGCCGAAATGCCGCCGACGACGACAAACCGGCCGTACGCGCGGATCTCTCGCTGGCCACCCGGCTGACAATGCTGACCCTGATCCCAGTGGTCGCATTCATGACCATCAGCGGGCCGGCGATTGGCAGTGCCCTGTTCGCATACGGGAAGTTCGGAGAGGTCGACGCCAACTATCTCGGTATAGCGATCGCGATGTCGGCCTTCACGCTGATTCCCTACGCGCTGGTGCTCCTGCAACTACGGGTGTTCTACGCGCGCGACGAACCATGGACACCCATCCTGATCATCATCGCGATCACGGTCGTGAAGATCGTGGCGTCGCTGATCTCGCCTTACCTGACCGCCGACCCCGAACTGGTGGCCGCATACCTCGGGGCCGCGAACGGACTCGGCTTTGTGGCCGGGGCAATACTCGGCCACCTGCTGCTGCGCCGATCGTTGCGCCCGCCCGGGGGCCGGCTGCTCGAGTCCCAGGTGCACCGGACCGTCCTGATCACCGTCGGCGCCTCCGTAGTGGCAGCTCTGGTTGCGGCCGGCTTCGACCGGCTGTTGCATCTGCAAGCCCTCACCGCGCAGGGTGGCGGTGGCTCGATGGTTCGGTTGCTGATCCTGGCCGCCATCATGCTGCCGATTCTGGCCGGGCTCATGCTGGCCGCCCGGCTGCCGGATGCGATAGCCGCCTGGGGCGCGATTCACCGGCGGCTCATCGGCACCGATCCAGACGACGCAACTACGCCACCCAACCCTCACCTGCCCCACCTGAATACGCCTGTCACGTACCCTGAATTCGGCGAATCCCCCGGTCCCTGGCAACAGGAGTTCGGGTTTGGGCACTCGGCGCCCGGCGCCGGAACTGTGACGGGGAAGGGACCGGAGCTGAGCGACCAACTCTCGGGAATGCCGTCAGCCAACCGGCCCGACAGGCCGACCAGGAAGATGCCCGGCCAGCCGGCCGGCGACTTCCAGCCGGATGTGGCCGCCGGTCCACGCCCCTCCGGGCGGCACGAGGCCCGCCCGGATAGCGCCCTGGGCCCCGGTGCCACGATCGCCGACGGTCGCTACCGCCTGCTGGTGTTCCACGGCGGCCCCCCGGGGTTGCAGTTCTGGCAGGCGCTGGATATCCCGCTGGACCGTCAGGTCGCGCTCACCTTCGTTGACCCGGACCGGACTATGTCCGACGAACAGGTGGACGCAATCCTGGCGCGCACACTGATCCTGAGCCGCATCGAGCGGCCCGGGCTGGCTCGGGTCCTCGACGTCACCAAGAACGAGGACGGCAGCGGACTAGTCGTCTCGGAGTGGATCAGGGGCGGCTCCCTCAGGGAGGTCGCCGACACCTCCCCCTCCCCAATCGGCGGTGCCCGGGCGATCCAGTCATTGGCTGCGGCGGCCGACGAAGCGCACCGGGCCGGCGTGGCTCTGTCGGTCGATCATCCGGGCCGAGTGCGCGTCAGCCTCGACGGCGATGTCGCACTTGCCTTCCCGGCGACACTTGCCGAAGCGACCCCGGCCGCCGACGTCCGCGGAGTGGGGGCCGCGCTGTACGCCCTTCTGGTCGACCGGTGGCCACTGCCGGAGACCGGCGCCCCCAGCGGATTGCGCCCCGCCAGCACCGGCCCGTCCGGCGAACCGTTAGAGCCCTGTGCGGTCAATGAGGCCATCCCGTTCCAGATTTCGGCGGCGGCCATCAGGGCGGTACAACCCAGCGGCGGGATCAGTACCGCACCCACGTTGTTGCACCTATTGCAGCAGGCGACAGCCGCCTCCGATCGCACCGACCTGATGGATCCGGTCGACGCGGCACCGCCGCGGACTCCCAGCAGTCGGGCAACCCCGTTAGACCCCGCCGCAGCGCACGCCCTTCGTCGGCGCAACCTGCTGATCGGCATCGGGGCGGGTGTGGCCGTGCTCCTGGTTGCGCTGATCGTGCTTGCGTCGTTCCTCGGCCGGATCTTCGGCGACGTGGGCGGGGGCCTCAAGGGCGAGCAACTCGGTTTGAATCCAATGACGACCACAACGACCAGTAACGCGACCGGCTCGATCATCAAACCCGTTGCTGCCACGGTCTTTTCGCCCGACGACGGACCTGATGCCCCGAGCCTGGCCGGTCTGGCCATCGACGGTGACCCGGCCACGTCGTGGCCCACAGACACCTACACCGACCCGGTGCCGTTCCCGAATTTCAAAAATGGGGTGGGTCTCATGCTGGACCTGCCTGAGGCCACCGTGGTCGGCAACGTCACCATCACCGTGTCGAGCACCGGCACCGCAGTCCAGATCCGCAGCGCTTCGACAGCGAATCCGGCCAGCCTGTCGGACACCACCCTGCTGACCGGACCGACCGTCTTGAAGTCCGGCGCCAACACGATCTCCGTTCCGAGTGCCGCACCGACCTCCCATCTGCTGGTGTGGATTTCGACCCTGGGCCAGACCGCAGGCAAGAGCCAGGTGGATGTTTCAGAGATCAGCGTCCGCGCCGCCTCCTGACGCCGCACAGGGTGAAGTGCCGACCAGGGCCTGGCTGGTTAGTCTCCGGCCGTGGCCAGCTTCTCCTCCGACTGTCGTAGCGATGCCGATCTGCTCGCCGCGCACGTTGCGGGCGACCGTGGTGCATTCGAGGAGCTGTTCCACCGCCATCGGGGGCAGCTTTATCGGCTGGCCCGGCACCGCAGCCGGACCGCCGAAGACGCCGCCGACGCGTTACAGGAGGCCATGCTCTCCGCACACCGGTCGGCCGGGGCGTTTCGCCACGATGCCGCCGTCAGCAGCTGGCTGCACCGGATTGTTCTCAATGCCTGTCTAGATCGTCTGCGCCGCAACGTCTTTCCCACGGCGACACTCAGTGACGACTGCTGCGCGCTGGCCGACCGTACCGCCAGCATCGAGACGGCCATCGTGGTCCGACAAGCTCTGATGCGGCTGCCGGCCGAACAACGGGCTGCGGTGGTGGCCGTCGATATGCACGGCTATTCGGTGGCGGATGCGGCGAGCCTGCTCAACGTTGCGGAGGGAACGGTCAAAAGCCGGTGCTCCCGAGCGCGGGCGCGGCTCGCGGTGCTCTTGGGCTATCTCTCCCCCGTGGCCGGCCTCTGAACGGCACACTGAACCAGTGGAGTCCCACCCACCCCGACATGAGGTCACCGGTTCGCCACGGCCGTACGCCGCCCACGCAGCTCGTCCCGCCGCGCGCACCGGCCTGCTGGTGACCGCTCTGCTGATCGGTGCACTGGTGATCACCGCCGTGGGCGTGGGTGTGGGTGCTCTGGTGGAATCCGCCAGGTCGGCACCGAGCACGCCCACCAGCGCTCGACTCATCACCGTCACCGAGGCGATCACTCCGACCCGCCCTTAGTTCACCAACGGGAACATCCACGCCTACCCTGGTGTTAGACGGTGAGCCGCTCGTCTGTCAGAAAGGCAGGTATGTCCGACACAACCCCCGTGCATGACGTGATCGTCATCGGATCCGGCCCCGCCGGATACACCGCCGCCATCTACACCGCGCGGGCGCTGCTTAAGCCGCTGGTCTTCGAGGGCACCTCATTCGGAGGCGCACTGATGACCACCACCGAAGTGGAGAACTACCCCGGCTTCCGTTCCGGGATCACCGGCCCGGAACTTATGGACGAGATGCGCGAGCAGGCTCTGCACTTCGGGGCTGATCTGCAGATGGAGGACGTCGAGTCGGTATCGCTGTCGGGCCCGATCAAAGAAGTCGTGACGGCCGGCGGCGAGACGCACCGCGCCCGTGCGGTGATCCTGGCCATGGGTGCCGCTCCCCGATACCTCGGCGTACCGGGAGAGCAGGAACTTCTGGGCCGCGGTGTGAGCTCCTGCGCCACCTGTGACGGGTTCTTCTTCAAAGACCAAGACATTGCCGTCATCGGCGGCGGCGACTCCGCGATGGAGGAAGCCACCTTCCTCACCCGGTTCGCCCGCAGCGTCACACTCGTGCATCGCCGGGAGGAGTTCCGGGCGTCGAAGATCATGCTCGAGCGGGCGCGCACCAACGACAAGATCTCATTCCTGACCAATACCGCCGTCCTCGCGGTGGAGGGCGAGTCCACGGTCACCGGGCTGCGGATTCGCGACACCGTCACCGGCAAGGAGTCCACGCTGGCGGTGACGGGCGTGTTCATTGCGATCGGCCACGATCCCCGCTCGGAGCTGGTCCGCGATGCCGTCGAGGTCGACCCGGCCGGCTACGTCGTGGTCGGCGAACACAGCACCGCGACCTCGCTGGCCGGTGTGTTCGCGGCCGGCGACCTGGTCGACCACACCTATCGGCAAGCCATCACTGCCGCCGGAAGCGGCTGCGCCGCAGCCATCGACGCTGAGCGTTGGCTTGCTGACGCACACGACACCACCGCAATGATCGGAGCCCAATCATGAGCGCAGCAACGGTGACAGTTACCGACGACAGTTTCGCCGATGCCGTTCTGTCCAGCACCACACCGGTTCTGGTGGACTTCTGGGCGACCTGGTGTGGCCCATGCCGAATGGTGGCGCCGGTTCTTGAGGAGATCGCCGCGGAGAAGGCCGGCTCGCTCACGGTGGCGAAGGTCGACGTCGATGCCAATCCTGGGACGGCTCGCGATTTCCAGGTGGTCTCAATCCCGACGTTGATTCTGTTCAAAGACGGCCAACCGGTGAAGCGCATCGTCGGAGCGAAGGGCAAAGCTGCTCTGCTCCGAGAGCTCGCTGACGTCCTGTAAGAGGATCCTCGCCGACCCGGCGGAGAGCACGGCGGCAGAGACGAATTCGTTATCCGCGATCTGTCCGAGTGTTTTCCTGAAAGGTCTCGTCTTCTGCGACAATGCTTGCCATGTGGAGTCCCAGCGAAGGTGCAGGCGATATCGCCTCCCGGCAGGGCTCTTCATCGGGTGACATGTTGCGTCAGGGTGACCGTGGTGCCGCGGTCGTCGAGATCCGAACCGCATTAGCGGCCCTCGGTCTACTGGAAAACGCCGACGAGGGTCTGACGACCGGCCGGCAGGTGGCACCCGATTTCTTCGACGGCGAACTCGACCACGCGGTGCGCGCCTTCCAGCAGCGCCGGGGTTTGTTGGTCGATGGCCTGGTCGGGGAAGCGACGTATCGCGCCCTCAGAGAAGCGTCCTACCGACTCGGCGCCCGCACGCTCGCGCATCAGTTCGGTGCCCCGATGTACGGCGACGACGTCGCGACCCTGCAGGCCAGGCTTCAGGATCTCGGCTTTTACACCGCATTGGTGGACGGCTATTTCGGTCTGCAGACCCATAACGCACTGATGTCCTATCAACGTGAATACGGGCTGGCCGCCGACGGGATCTGCGGCCCGGAAACGTTGCGGTCGCTGTACTTTCTCGGGTCGCGCGTCACCGGCGGTTCACTGCACGCTATCCGCGAGGAAGAGCATGTCCGGCTGTCAGGGCCGAGACTGTCGGGCAAGCGAATCATCATCGATCCCGGCCGTGGCGGCGCTGATCACGGGTTGATCGCACAAGGCCCCGAAGGCCCGGTCAGCGAATCCGACATCCTCTGGGATCTGGCCAGTCGGCTCGAAGGCCGGATGACCGCGATCGGTATGGAGACATTCCTGTCCCGGCCGGCCAATCGCAGCCCGGGTGACGCCGAGCGCGCCGCTACCGCCAACACCGTCGGGGCCGACCTGATGATCAGCCTGCGTTTCGACAGCCACCCCCGGCCGTCGGCCAGTGGCGTCGCCTGCTTCTACTTCGGCAGTCCGCACGGTTCGGTGTCCACCATCGGACGCAACCTGGCTGATTTCATTCAACGAGAAGTGGTGGCGCGCACCGGATTACAGGACTGCCGCACACACGGCCGAACCTGGGATCTTTTGCGTCTCACCCGGATGCCCACCGTTCAGGTCGATGTCGGATACGTCACCAGTCCACACGACCTCGGATTGCTGATGACTCGCGAGTGCCGAGACGCTGTTGCCGAAGGTGTTCTGGCCGCGGTGAAGCGCCTGTATCTGCTCGGCAAGAACGACCGCCCCACCGGTACATTCACCTTCGCCGAATTGCTTGCCCACGAGCAGTCCGTGGAGCAGGGTCGTTCGGCTGTTTAACCGCCGACCGGTTGCTGAAGCTCCGCACTCTCCAGCAATCGCTCAAGCGCTTCTTCGATTTCGGCTTTCCACCCCAGGCCCTTGTCCAGTTCCAAACGAAGACGCGGGAAGTACCGGTGCGGAGCCACGACGGTGAACCCGACATCGAGCAGGAAGCTCGCGTCGATCATGCATTCCCCGAAGGAGCAGTCTCCCAGCGCCGCGATCGCGGGTTGCAGCTGCGGGTCGGCATGCTCGGTATCCAGAAGTTCGACGGCCTCGGCGGTGCGCCCGAATGCCTCCAGCGCACGTACACCCCGTCGTACCAGCTCGGTGACCACATGACTGATCAAAAGGGCGGACAGCCCGTCCGGCTGACCGGGTTCGACACCCATCGAGGTGAGCAGCACCGCGTCCGCACTCACCGGTCCGGTGGGGAATTGCTGCGCCCGTGGCACGGCCCGAGGCGGCGCGTAGAGCACGTAGCCCAGACAGGGATCGTCGGAGTCCTCAGAGCCCCCGGCGGGCGCAGGTGTCGCGACCTGACCGCAGGAACCCCACTCCAGCATGACCATAGAGAGCCAGGCTTCCTTCTCGAACTCGGGGTCGGGTAGCTGCTCACCCTCAAGCGTGCGGGGATCGACCTCCCAGAACACACAACGCCGCGCGTGCTTGGGCAGCTGCTCGAACGCGTCGAGCCGCAGCGGCCTGATGTGTGCGGACACGAGACTCCCCGGCTTTCCCGCCGTGCCGAAGCGCACAGCAGACCTCTAAGGATAGGAGAGCGGGCCGATCCCCGGCCGATATCC
>CALQLM010000054.1 GCA_943331415.1 Bifidobacterium breve | reverse complement strand
TGTGCTCAACGACGTAGATAACGCTGCGCCGGAATGTGGGTTCCATCAAGTCGGTGCTGGCAAGCAGCAACGTCCCCGCGCGCACCCGATTTGCCGCGGGCGCGATGAAATCCTCAGGGTCCTCCTGCTGAGCCACCTGTCAATCATGGCATGGCGAGTCCCGGCGAATCGGCGCGTGTCGGGGTGATGTTTGTACTGTGAGCCGGTGATCGACACTCGCGCTTCCGTCTCCTGGCGGTCGCTGCGCAGCTTGTCCGACTTCTGGCGGCTGCTGCAATTGCGGATGGCGAGCCAATTTGCCGACGGACTTTTCCAGGCAGGCCTGGCCGGCGGTTTGTTGTTCAATCCCGAACGGGCCGCCGACCCGCTGGCGGTGGCCGGGGCGTTCGCGGTCCTCTACCTGCCCTACTCGCTGCTGGGACCGTTCGCCGGCGCCCTCTTGGATCGGTGGGACCGCCGGTTGGTGCTGATCGTGGCGAATGCGGCCCGCCTGGTGTTGGTCATCGGAGTCGCCGTCCTGTTGGCCGCGGGCGCCCGGGGCTTGTTCGTGCTGTGTGCGGCGTTGACGGTGAACGGCTTCAGCCGGTTCGTGACCTCGGGACTGGGTGCGGCGCTACCGGATGTGGTGCCCCGCGAACAGGTCGTGACGATGAACTCGGTTGCCACCGCTGTCGGCGCCGCCGCCGCATTCCTGGGCGCCAATTTCATGCTGGTGCCGCGCTGGATGTTCGGCTCCGGCGATACCGCGTCGGGAACCGTCATCTACGTCGTGGCCATCCCCGTGGCAATCGCGTTGCTACTGTCGCTGCGATTCCAACCGCGTGTGCTCGGGCCCGCGAACGCGGCCGCACATGGCTCTGCTCTGCAAACGGTGGCCACCGGCTGGGCCTGTGGGGCCCAAACGGTTCGCGCCACGCCATCGGTGGCAGCGACATTGTCAGGTCTGGCGGCCCATCGGATGGTCTTCGGTATCAACACATTGCTCGTCTTGGTGATCGTCCGACACAGCGGCGCAACAGGATTCGCCGGATTGGGCATTGTGGTCGTGTTCGTCGCCGCCACCGGCAGCGGATCATTCCTGGCCAATGTGTTGACGCCCGCCGCGGTACGGCGGTGGGGCCGGTACACCAGCGCCAATACTGCACTGCTATTCGCGGCGGTGGTTCAACTCGCCGGAGCAAGCTTGCATCTTGCGGTCATGGTGGCCTGCGGATTCTTCCTCGGACTGGCCGGCCAGGTAGTCAAGCTCTGCGCCGACACAGCCATGCAGATCGATGTTGAGGACACCCTGCGCGGACATGTCTTTGCGGTTCAGGACTCGGTGTTCTGGATGTCATTCATCATCGCGATCAGCGTGGCGGCGCTGCTGATTCCTGACGATGGGCAGTCCGCAGCGCTGGCACTGGCCGGTTCAGGGCTGTATCTGGCGGGGTTGGCCGGGCACGCGCGCATCGGACGGCACCGGTCAGCGACGAACTAGGCTGTGCCGCATGGCCGCCGCGGACCCTGTTGTCGATGATTTAGAGGCTGAAAGCGACGCGCTCGACGCACTGGTTACCCGGCTTCCTGCCGAGCGCTGGACGCTGGCCACACCGGCGGCGGGGTGGACGATCGCCCATCAGGTCGGGCACCTGCTCTGGACCGACCGGGTAGCGCTGATGTCGATAACCGATGAGGCAGCGTTCGGCGAACTCGTCGCCGCCGCGACAGCCACCATCGACACCTTCGTCGATGATGCTGCTGACGAACTGGCGGCGCTGTCCCCGGTACAACTACTGGCTGATTGGCGCAGTACCCGCCATGCTTTGCACGCCGCATTGCGCACCGTTCCGGAGGGCCGCAAGCTGCTGTGGTTTGGGCCACCGATGAGTGCGCCGTCGATGGCCACCGCCCGGTTGATGGAGACCTGGGCGCACGGACTCGATGTGGCCGACGCGTTGGGTGTGCAGGTGCCGCCTTCGGCGCGGTTGAAGTCAATTGCCCACCTCGGTGTGCGCACCCGCGACTTCGCTTTCACCGTGCACGGCCTCACGCCACCGACTGAGCCGTTCCGGGTGGATTTGACCGCCCCCGACGGCAGTCTGTGGTCATGGGGTCCCGAGGGTGCGGCGCAGCGAGTCAGCGGCTCGGCATTGGACTTCTGCCACCTGGTCACTCAACGCCGGCCGCGCGCGGAGTTGGACGTGACCGCGGATGGTCCGGAGGCACAGAAGTGGTTGGAGATCGCACAGGCCTTCGCGGGGCCGCCCGGCTCGGGCCGCTGAGCGCGATAGCGCGACAACGCTTCGTCACAGCGCGGCGGCACCATCGGCGGCGCCATCACCGTCGGCGTCGGTGAGCGCGACATCCCAGCGGCCATCACCGTCAACATCCACATACCCGCTGGTGATCCTCCCGTCCGGATCGACATGGAGCACCCGATCGGCCACACCATCCCGGTTGACATCGACGATCCGGTCCATCACACCGTCGCCGTCGACATCGATCGGCGCCCCGGAGTCGTCATGTTCAACACCATCGAGGCCGAACCACCGCAGCGTCCGTGGTGCAGCAGCGCCACCGACCATCCAGGTGCCCGAACCGTCGTCGGTATAGCTGGCTTCGGGCACACCATCATCATCGAGATCTAGGGCCGCGTGCTCAGCGAGGCCGTCCTGGTCGAAATCGGCCAGAGCATCGTCGAAGGCGCCATCGCCATCGAAATCCATTCGGACGCCGTCGAGTTCACCGTCGCCATCGATGTCGATATTCAGCTGTCCGGTCCAGATTGAGGCCGAACCGTCCCCGGCATCCAGGCAGTAGTCCATGCCCTATCTGACGTAGCCGCGGCGCCGGGGGTTCCACCACATCAATCGGTGCCGCCGCGCGCGCGCCACCAGGCCAACAGTTCGGCCGTGGCTTCCTCCCGAGACAGCGGTCCGCGATCCAGCCGCAATTCCTTGAGGAAACTCCACGCCTGGCCCACCTCCGGGCCCGCCGGAATACCGAGTAACTCCATGATCGCGTTGCCGTCGAGATCGGGCCGGACCCGGTCCAGATCCTCCTTGGCGGCCAACTCAGCGATCCGTGCCTCAAGGCCGTCATAGTTGGCCTGCAGCAGCGCCGCGCGGCGCTTGTTACGAGTGGTGCAATCGGCGCGAACCAGTTTGTGCAGTCTCGGCAGCAGCGGTCCGGCATCGGCGACGTAGCGCCGCACCGCCGAGTCGGTCCACCTGCCCTCGCCATACCCGTGGAATCGCAGATGCAGATACACCAGTTGCGATACGTCATCGATCATCTGCTTGGAGTACTTCAGCGATCGCAATCGCTTGCGGACCATCTTGGCGCCGACCACCTCGTGGTGATGGAAGCTGACGCCACCATCGGATTCATGGCGACGGGTCGTGGGCTTGCCGATGTCATGCAATAACGCCGCCCAGCGCAGAACCAGATCACGCTGATCGGGACCACCCTCCAATGCGATCGCCTGCCGCAGCACCGTCAGCGAATGCTGATACACGTCCTTGTGTTGATGGTGTTCGTCAATGGCCATCTGCATGCCGCCGATCTCCGGGAGAACCACATCACCGAGTCCGGTCTGCACCATGAGCTCGATACCCGCCACCGGATCCGCACCCAACAGCATCTTGTCGAGCTCGACGGCCACCCGCTCGACGGTGATTCGAGCCAGCTCGGGCGCCATCGCGATGATGGCCTCCCGCACCCGGTCGGCCACTCCGAATTCGAGTTGGGAGACGAACCGGGCGGCCCGCAGCATCCGAAGCGGATCATCGGTGAAGGACACCGACGGGGCGGCCGGGGTGTCCAGGATCCGCTGCCGCACCGCCGCAAGTCCACCCAGTGGATCGAGGAATTCCCCCGGACCGTCGGCGGTGATTCGCACGGCCATCGCGTTGGCTGTGAAGTCCCGTCGCACGAGATCGTCTTCGAGGCGATCTCCGAACCGCACCTCCGGGTTTCGTGACACCTGGTCGTAGCTGTCGGCCCGGAAAGTGGTGATCTCCAGCCGCTGTCCGGCTTTCCCCGCACCCACGGTGCCGTAGGCGATCCCGGTATCCCACATCGCGTCGGCCCACGGGCGCACGATCTTCTGCACCGTCTCCGGCGCGGCATCGGTGGTGAAATCGAGGTCGGTGGTCAATCGGCCGAGAACCGCGTCGCGGACGCTACCGCCCACCAGATACAGCTGGTGACCCGCTGCGGCGAACAACCCGCCGACTTGACCCAGCAGCGGACCCTGGCGCTGCAGCTCGACGGCCGCGCGCCGGAGCAGCTCATCCTCGGGCATAGCTTCGGGCACGTCCGGTGAGCCTAATGCTCGTCACCTCGGCTGCGCCCGGCGAGTGCGGGCAGGCGCGCTCATCGGTGCCAGCTACTATCGCTTGGGTGTCGGAGGGCGAGCGGGCCAAACCACGACGGCGGCGAGGTCGACGCCGTGGCCGCCGTACGGCCGACCCGACACAACAGAGCGCAGGCCAGGCCGAGACCGCCGGCTCCGGCCCTGAGCCGGCTGCCGAGCGGCCTCCCGCTCCCGAAGCCCCGACCAGCCCGGCTCCCGCCGCGCGACCACGGCGCCGCCAAGGTTCCCGGTTGCGGACCGTGCATGAAATCTCGGCGGGCGGACTCGTGATCGACGGGATCGACAGACCTCGGGAAGAGCAGTTGGCCGCCCTGATCGGCCGCATGGACCGCCGCGGGCGGATGATCTGGTCGCTCCCCAAGGGACATATCGAACAGGGCGAGACCGCCGAGCAGACCGCCATCCGCGAAGTCGCCGAGGAGACCGGTATTCACGGTCACGTCCTGGCGGCGCTGGGCAGCATCGACTACTGGTTCGTCACCGAGGGGCGGCGGGTTCACAAAACCGTCCACCATTATCTTCTGCGGTTCTCCGGTGGCGAATTGTGCGATGAGGACGTCGAGGTCACCGAAGTGGCCTGGGTGCCCGTCAACGAACTTCCCCGACGGCTGGCCTACGCCGATGAGCGCCGACTGGCCAAGGTGGCCCACGAGCTCATCGCGCTGCTGCAAGCCGACGGCCCGTCCGCGCTGCCGCCGCTGCCACCCAGCACGCCGCAACTGCGGCCCCAAACCCACTCCCGAACACGTACCCGTCCCTCCCCCGACGAGGCGTCCGGCGACCCTCGAACGAACGGCTGCGGTTCGGGCGCGTGACCGTGCTGCTGCGGGTCGCCGTCGCACCCCGGATCATCGGCGTTGTTCTCGGGCTGTTAACGCTGCTGCTACTCCCCTTGCCGTCGACCGCGGCGGGAGAACCCGGCTCGGACTTTCTCAAACTGCGCGTCGACAGCGTCACCCCGGACGTGGTGACAACCTCGAGTGATCCCACCGTCACGGTGACCGCAACGGTGACCAATATCGGAGACCGCCCGGTTCGCGAGGTGGTCGCCCGGCTTGAGCACGGTGCGCCGGTAACATCCTCCTCGGGTCTGCGAACCAGCGTGGACAGCACCGGCGAGCAATTTGAGGCGATTGGTGAATTCGTCACTGTCGCAACCGAACTCAGCCGCGGACAGGCCGTCGGATTCACCTTGTCCGTGCCGATCAGATCAACCCCGCAACCCTCGCTGGGTATCGAGGCACCCGGGGTCTATCCGTTGCTTGTCAACGTCAACGGCACCCCGGACTACGGGGCACCGGCCCGTCTGGACGCAACCCGTTTCCTCTTGCCGGTAACGGGTGTCCCGGCCGAGCCCGACACCGCCTCGGGAAATCCGTTAGCCGATGTCGTGGCACCCGACACCACCAAACCCGTTCCGTTCACCATGCTGTGGCCGTTGGCCGACAAGCCGCGGCTGGCACCGGGGGTTCCCGGTGGAACCACGCCGGTGCGGCTGATGAACGACGACCTCGCGGTGTCTCTGGCCGGGGGTGGCCGGCTGGAGACACTGCTCGCGGCGGCCGAGTTCGCCACCAGTCCCGGCGCGATCGATCCCGAATCCGGCGTCGCCGGCGCGCTGTGTCTGGCCGTCGACCCCGACCTGCTGGTCACGGTGAACGCCATGACCGCCGGCTACGTGGTGGCCGATGCGCCCAATGGACTCGGCGCCGCCGCACACCCCGGCACCGGGCAGGCCGCCGCGACGGCGTGGCTGGACCGGCTCAGAGGCCTGGCCGGCCGGATGTGTGTCACCGCCACGCCCTATGCCCAGGCCGACCTCGGCGCCCTTCACCGCGTCGGTGACCCGCGACTCAGCATGGCCGCCACCGGCACGGCCTCCGAAATCGTCGACCGGATCCTCGGCATCACCTCCACCCGGGGCGCCACCGTCCTCGGCGACGGCCCGTTGAGCGGGCCCGCACTCGAACTGCTCAACGCCCAGAGTCCCACCGTGGCGATCGCGGCCGCCTCGTCAGCGGATGCGGCGAGCGGAGCCCCGTTCACCGCCGACCTGACGCCTCGTCGGCTCTCACCTGTCGTCGTGCAGGCACCGTTCGACCCCGCAGTCGGGGCAGCACTGGCCGGCGTCGGCACCGACCCAGGCCTGCCGACCTATCTCGATCCGGCGCTGAGCATGCCTGTCGACCAGGACTCACCGGTGGCGCGCCGCCAGGACGCGGTGGCGGCCATCCTGTGGCGGACCCTGCAACCCGAGGTTGAGCCACGCGGACAGATCCTGCTTCCGCCGTTGAAGTGGAGTCCCCAACCCGACGACGCCCGCGCCATGCTGACGGCCCTGGCCAATGCTGTTCGCGCGGGCCTGGCAAGCCCACGGCCATTGGATGCGGTGATCAACGAGGCCGCAGCCGCCGCACCGGCCGAACCCGATCTGCCGACCGAGATCCGTGGCGGCTTCGACGAGGACGTGGTGTCAACGATCGGCGCACAGGTGAGCCGGCTGTGGGATCTCAACGCAGCCCTGACCACCGATGCGCGCACCGGTCTGACCGGCTTGCAGTACACCGCTCCCCTGCGCGAGGACATGCTGCGCGCCCTGAGTCAGATCGAACCGCCCGACAACCGCAACGACCTCGCCCGCCAACGACTGGCCGTCGTCGGCACGACGATCGAAGATCTGTTCCGTGCGGTGACGATCGTCAACCCCGGTGACTCCTACACGCTGGCCACTGAACGCAGTGCTCTTCCGCTGGCATTGCGCAATGACCTCGCGGTGCCCATCCGGGTGCGGCTGCAAGTGGACGC
>CALQLM010000053.1 GCA_943331415.1 Bifidobacterium breve | reverse complement strand
GCCTGTTCGACCAGGTGACCCTCGGAACCGGAGTTGTCCAGCCAGACATCAGCCACCCGGCGGCGTTGCTCGTCGTCGGCCTGTGCCGCGATGCGGGCCCGGGCATCCGCGGGGTCCATGCCGCGAATGGTGATCAGCCGGTGCAGCCGCACGTCCGGGTCTGTATACACCACGACTACCAGCGGGAACAGCGGAGCCATCTGGGATTCGACCAGCAACGGGATGTCCTCGACGATCACCTGATCCTGGGCGACCGCGGCGACGATCTCGGCACGCCGCGTCGCGACCAGCGGATGCACGATCGCGTTGAGCCGAGCGCGTTGCTCCTCGTCGGCGAACGCCTTGGCCGCCAAAGCCGGACGGTTCAGCGCACCGTCGGGCAACAAGATGTCGTGGCCGAAATGATCGACCAGCGCGGCCAAGCCCTCGGTGCCGGGTTGCACCACCTCGCGGGAGATGACGTCGCCATCGACGATCACTCCGCCGCACTGGGCGAAGGCCGTCGACACTGTCGATTTACCCGCGCCAATACCCCCGGTCAGGCCGATGCGCAGCATGGCTCAGCGGCCTTCCGGGTTCGACCTGTTAGGCGTTGCCGGCCAGCTTCTCGCGCAGCGCTGCCAACTGGGCGTCGCTGGCGAGCGATCCGCCGGCAGATTCCTCATCGGAGTCTGAGCTCGAGCTCGACGAGGTCGAGGTGGAGCTGGATGTCGGATTCTCCTCGGCAGCGGCGGCGTCCGCAGCGGCGAACTTCTCCATCTGCGTGGTGTGCATCTTGTGCCGACGCTCAGCCTCGGCGTACCGGGCCTCCCACTCGGAGCGCTGCTTGTCGAACCCGTCAAGCCATTCGTTGGTCGCGGAGTCGAAGCCCTCGGGGAAGATGTAGTTGCCGGCCTCGTCGTAGCTGTCGGCCATGCCGTACTTGGACGGGTCGAACTCCTCGGCGTAATCCTCATTGGCCTGCTTGAGACTCAGCGAGATGCGGCGACGCTCAAGGTCGATATCAATGACCTTGACCATCGCGTCGTCACCCACACCGACGACCTGATCGGGTACCTCGACGTGCCGCTCGGACAACTCGGAGATGTGCACCAGACCCTCGATGCCCTCTTCGACCCGGACGAACGCACCGAACGGCACCAGCTTGGTGACCTTGCCCGGCACGATCTGACCGATCGCGTGCGTGCGGGCGAAGTGGCGCCACGGATCTTCCTGGGTTGCCTTCAGCGACAACGACACCCGCTCGCGATCCATATCGACATCAAGAACCTCGACGGTGACCTCATCGCCCACGGCGACGACCTCGGACGGGTGATCGATGTGCTTCCAGGACAGCTCTGAAACGTGCACCAGGCCGTCGACGCCGCCAAGGTCGACGAAGGCGCCGAAGTTGACGATCGAGGACACCACGCCCTTGCGGACCGCGCCCTTGACGAGCTGGTTGAGGAACTCGCTGCGTACCTCGGACTGAGTCTGCTCGAGCCAGGCCCGGCGGGACAGCACCACGTTATTGCGGTTCTTGTCCAACTCGATGATCTTGGCTTCGATCTCCTTGCCGATGTAGGGCTGCAGGTCGCGGACTCGGCGCATCTCGACCAGGGAAGCGGGCAGGAAGCCGCGCAGTCCGATGTCGAGGATCAGGCCGCCCTTGACGACCTCGATGACGGTGCCCTTGACGGCCTCGTCGGCTTCTTTGAGCGCCTCGATGGTGCCCCAGGCGCGCTCGTACTGCGCGCGCTTCTTGGACAGGATCAGGCGGCCTTCCTTGTCCTCCTTGGTGAGGACGAGGGCTTCGATCTGATCGCCGACGGACACCACTTCATTGGGGTCGACGTCGTGCTTGATCGAGAGTTCGCGGGAAGGGATGACACCTTCGGTCTTATAACCGATGTCGAGCAGAACCTCGTCCCGGTCCACCTTGACGATGGTCCCCTCGACGATGTCGCCATCGTTGAAGTACTTGATGGTCTTGTCGATGGCAGCGAGGAAGTCCTCAGCCGAGCCGATGTCATTGATGGCTACTTGCGGCGAGGTGATGGTGGGACTGGGCATATTGTTGGGTTGCTCCGGACAGGGTCGGTCGTAGGGACAGTTTTTCGTGGGCTGTAACCCCCGCTGAGAGCGCGCGGGTACCGGCAGAGCCTACTCGACCGGGGTCAACCAGGACAAACCCGGGTGCCGCCGCGGCTACTCTGCTCTGGTGTCCCAGGCCCCCGCTTTCGCGTCCTATGCCACAGTTCCGCCATTTCCGACTCCGGCCCGCAAAGTGGGTGCCCCGCTGGCGGCCCTCATCGCGCTGGGCACGCTGGCCGGCCTGATCCTGAGCCTGCTGACCGCCACCGACCCGGGCGGTGCGGCCTTGGGGCTCGCGTTGTCCACCGTGGCGATGGCCGGGGTGCTGCTGTGTTACCTGTGGCTGGACCGCTGGGAGCCGGAGCCGCCGCGCCTGCTGGTGATGGCTTTTCTCTGGGGCGCATCCGCGGCCGTGCTGATCTCGGTGCTGCTGGAACAGGTGATCGACCAGACGTTCGGCGGTGGGCCGGAGAAGGCCAGTTTCGTGACGGTGGCGATTGGCGCTCCGGTGGTCGAGGAGGCCGCCAAGGGCCTGTTCCTGTTGTTGATGATGACCGGGCGGCGCCGTATTGAACTCAATACGCTGACCGACTGCCTGGTCTACGCGGGTTTCACGGCGGCGGGATTCGCCTGGCTGGAGAACATCTTCTATATCGCCAGCGCCGAGACGCTGCCGGAGTCACTGGTCACCGCGGGTCTGCGGCTGGTGATCGGGCCGTTCGCCCATCCGTTGTTCACCACAATGATCGGGATCGGGGTGTACTTCGCGCTGCATCAACGCACTGTCGTGGCCAAGGCGGGGTCTCTTCTGCTGGGTTACCTCGCCGCGGTGGTGATGCACGGGCTGTGGAACGGTTCGGCGCTGTTGGGGGCGAACACCTATCTCGGCGTCTACGTTCTGTGGATGATGCCGGTGTTCGCCCTCGCCATCGTGCTCGCGGTCAACAGCCGACGCCGCGAGCAGCGGATCGTCGCGGACAAACTTCCCTACATGGTGGCGACCGGACTTCTGACGCCCGCTGATGGAAGCTGGCTGGGGTCCATGCGGACCCGGAAATCCGTGGTGCAGGCGGCACTGCGATTCGGCGGTCGAACTGCCGGGTCGACGGTGAAGAGGTTCGCCGTGCAGGTGGTCGAGCTGGCCTATATCCGCGATCGGATCGACCGCGGCTTCGGCGACGAACGGGTCTTCGCGCTGCAGAACGAGGAGTGGCACAGGGTGGTCGCGGCGCGGACCGCTGCGGCGCCGGTGCTGCATCAGATTCAGGGCCATTGGTTTCCGGTGTCACGGTGAGGATCGCGCGTCGAGTACTGCTCATCGCCGGAGTTGTAGCGGTCGTCATGGCGATCACCGTGCTGGGTTATGCGAAGAGCGGCCAGACCCAGGTGAGCCGGTCCGGGTCGCCGACGGCCGACGGCGTCAACGTGGCGCTCGAGGTGATCGCGATCGAGCCGGAGCTCCGCGAGGTGACGGCACTTGCCACGATCTACCCGACGGGCAGCTACCTAGACGGCGAGCATGGCAGCTTCGCGACGGATCTCCAGGTTTCCTCCCGGGTGCTCAAGGATGCCGAAGTCTTTGAGATCGATGAGGGCGAACCAGTCGGCGGCTCCTACGAGATCACTATCCCCGTCACGGGCAACGCCCAGATATACCCGCTCGATCACTATGACTACTCCTACTCCGATGCGCAGGTACCCGGCGGGACGATGCCGGCACCGGTGCTGTCGGTGGACGAAGTGCTCAAGGATGGAAGCTTCCGCAGAGTGCCGGTGGGGGTGGCCGCAGACAAACCAGGCGGGATCGTCGGGTGGTCCCAAGACTTGCGACTCGCCAGCGACGGACGGATCTTCAAGATCGGGCTGACGATGCAGCGGTCGGCAGCGGTGGTCACCGCGGTGGCCGTCGTGATCGTCCTGGTTCTCGCAATGGCAGCGCTCTCGTTGTTGGTCGCGTGGAGCGTCGCGACGGGTCGGCGCCCCGTGGAGGCCACAATGGCCAGCTGGTTCGCGGCCATGCTTTTCGCCCTCATTCCTTTACAGAACAATCTGCCGGGGACTCCGCGGGCGGGTAGCACCTGGCTCGATTTCTGCGTGTTCCTGTGGGTCGAGGTGGCGCTACTCGTCGGGCTCGGGGTGTTCATCATCTCGTGGTTCCGATTCCGGAGCCCGCCGGACTACTCGAATCTGAAGCGGAGGCAGGAACACGTCGACGCGCCGCGGAACTAGAACCTCTAGTGCGCGGCAGCATCCGGGACTAGACCCCGGCCTCGGTGATACCCGCGCGCCGCACACTCCCCGACAACGCGGACTTACCGTCCGGCTCGCCGGACATGACGGAACTGTGCCTCCGCCACCGCCCCAGGTCTATGCTAATCAGGTGATCGATGACCGTGACCGGGATTTGGGCACCGTGCTGTCCTACCTTGTCGGGCGCCCGGTACGCACCGTCGAACTGGCCAAAGCGCTCGGAGTCGCCCGATCGAGCTACTACGCTGCCCGCGACGAGGGGCGGCTGATCAGCGCCGACAACCTGCTGCGACTGGCAGGCGTTTTCGGGCTCAATCCGGTGGATCTGCTGGTCCGGTACGGCCTCGTGAGCCACGACGCGGCGGTGGAGTACGCCCGAGACGCTGCCACTGCCCCGGCGACAACGGCCACTGCTGACACAGCGGCGCTTCGTCCGCGCATGGATCTTCCTCCGCTGTAACCGCTCACCGGCGGGGCAACAGAGCCCGGACCCTGTGCCGCCACTGCAACACGAACGACAGCGTGGTTCCGATGAAGGCCGCATAGTTGATCAACCACGCCACGACCCACACATTCACGTCACCCCCGCTCACCAACGCGTAACCGATGACCACGGCGGACAGTGACGCGGGCACCAATGACAGCAACAGGAAACGGTGCATCACTGAGCGTGGATCCCTTCGCAACCTAGCAATCCCGTAACTGAGGATGAGTCCGAGCACCGCTAGGAACCCGAAGTACACGAGCCAGGACAGCGCCAGCCAGTCGTCCACCGAGGCGAACGACTCACGATCGACCGGCCTGGTCAATGTCAGCGAACTCCCAACGAAGCAAATCACCAGGGCCACACTGGCAATGGCGACCAGCGGGGCGATCCGTCTCCTCATGAACGGATGCATTGCGTCGTCAGACAGCAGTCGCAGGTACACCGCTTTGATCCCGAACGCAATCGCGGCCAGGAAACAAAACTGACCGATCACGATCAGTACGAGGTACATGCCGGTGAACGGGACCTGGACGCCGGCGACCACCGGCCATGGCGCCGTCAGCCCCACACCCGCACCGAATAGGGCGGCCCCAATGGTAATCGGCGAATCGAATCGGGACCCGAAGGTGAGGCGGCGTTCCCACACCACCCACACCACATACACGAGTAAAAAGAAACTGGCGGCGGCAACAGCGGTCATGGAACTACCAGGGAATCGAAAAGCTTCATCTCTGAAACACCGGACCCCCACAAGACCGTCGACACACCCGGTGTCGAGCCCGTGCTTTTAACACGCTGAGCATAAAGCAACGGCCTCACTAACAGCATTCCGGCTGGGCAATCACGGGGAAACAACGCAGTTCGGGCCTTTGCTGCTAATCCGGCGACGCGGCGTTCACATGCGGCGCGCTCAGGGCCGACAAAAGTCGGCCTTTGCCGGTCGCAGACTGTGGTAGTTTCCCTGTCAGTGTGTCCGGAATTGCGGTCATACCGCACCGGGGAATTCCACTGCGTTCCCCGGCGGTCGTATCCGAGCCACGGTTTCAACAACGCCTGGGGAGAGCGAAGATGGTCGGCAAGGGTGTGCGGGTCGGGGCGGCGGCGTTCGCCCTCGGGTTTTCGTTGGCGGGTCCGCAGGCGGTCGGGGTGGCGGCCGCCGATGGCGGGGACGCCGATTCTTCGTCGGTGTCCGCCGATCAACCCGACACCGCCGATCCAGCAGCACAGCGTGCGACACAACCACGTACTGCCCAGCGGGGTGCTGCGGCGCGGGCCGCGCGCTCTGCTGCCGCCGCGACGCCTGCCGCGGCCACCGGGACCGGCCCGGCCCGCGGGGACGCCGCCGAAAACAGCCCCGCGCCGCTGATCGCAGAGTCGACTGTGCGCGCCCGCACCGACACCGGACGCGGCACCGCCCAACGCCGCCTTGCCGCAACACCCACCGATACGACACCACTCACACCAGCCGGCCAGTCGACACCGGCCGCAGTGCGTAACCCCGCCACAGCAACAATTCCCGGAATCGCACTGCCCGCAGCAGCCGTCACGTGTGAACAGTGCGCAGCCCGCACCACCGTGGCGACCCGACCGGTGGCGATCAAACCGGTGACGGCCCAACCGGTGGCGGCCACGCCGGCGCAGACGGTATCCCCCATCGCCGTCGCCGTGGAACGGTTCCTCGACGGAGTCGGCCAATGGTTGGCGGGATTTCCGGCCAACCCGATCACCGAGCAACTCTCGGGCGCGTTGTGGTTGATCCGACGCACCCTGTTCCCCGTCGGTGACGGCGTGGGCAATTGGGGCACCGCAGCATGTGTGGCCACCAAGGACTGCTCCGGGCAGAACCTCACCGGGGCCGACCTGGTTGGCCAAGACCTGGCCGGGGTGAACTTCACCGGAGCCACGCTGGCGAGGGCAGATCTCCGCACCGCGAACATGGCGCAAACCAATCTCACCGACACCAACGCCACCGCAGCCAACCTGGTCGGAGCAAGCCTGACCGGGGCGACCCTAGTCCGCACCAACCTCTCCGGGGCCGATCTGACCCGCACCGGCCTGGCCGTCGGGGTGTTCTCCGATGTGACCCTGTCCAACGCCAACCTCACTGGTGCCGACCTGTCCGGGCGCGACCTCGCCGGCGATGACCTCTCGGGTGCAAACCTGACCGGCGCCAAACTCGACAACGCCAACCTCACCGGCGCCAACCTCACCAACGCCAACCTCACCGGCGCGAATCTCAACACCGCCGACCTCAAAGACGCCACGTTGCAGGGCGCGACCCTGCGCGGCATCAAACTCGCCGGAGTGGACCTGTCCGGGCGCGACCTGCGCGGCGTCGACCTCACCGGAGCCGATCTTTCGGGGGCGAATCTGTCCCGGGTGATACTGGCCGGCGCCACACTCGATGGCGCGAGCCTGGCCG
>CALQLM010000052.1 GCA_943331415.1 Bifidobacterium breve | reverse complement strand
CGATCGGGATGTAGAGCAGCGGAGCGACGGGCCCGGCCCTGGCGATGGCGACGCGGACCGCCTCGATGTCGATGACTCGCTGGACGGCGACGATATAGAACAGCGTCAGCAGGAAGGCGGCGAAAACCGCAAGCCGCAGGATGTGTTTACGCCTGGTGCCGGTCGCAATGTCCTCGCCGGACGTGCTGGTCACGCCGCCGATTCTACGGTCCAGACAGGGGGTTCGCCGGTGCCGAACGGGTGCGGCAGATGTATGACATGGCCTCCCGGATCTACCCGGACGGCACTCCTCAGACCAAGCGCCTCGCCGGCAACGTACCGATTCGCGTCGACGAGACTGCGGGCACCGCGGCGGGCAAGGCCTACTACTGCGTGACCCAGGCCACCCCGGAGTTCCACTTGCATTCGTCACGAATTGGCCCCACACCCGGGACCCCCGAGTCGGCATCGTGCGATGCGGAGCATCGCGGGGTGTAGTTTCCGCCTCATGTTGGAAGCCGCACTCTTCGGTGCCCTCGCCCAATCCGCTCTCGTCGTCGGAGCCGTGTTGGTGTGGCGGTTCCCCTCACTTAAGCGCCCAGCAATCGTCGGTGGCCTGATGGCTTTCGGCGCAGGTGCGGTCATCTCGGCTGTCACCGTCGATCTCGTTGCTGTCTCCTACAACGAGGCCGGAGCAGGCCCAACTGCCCTGGGAATCGGCATCGGCTGTGTCATCTACTTCAGTATCATCGCCCTGCTTGAGCGCAAGGGTGACATAGAGCATGTGGCTGAGGCGCTCGAAGCCACCGAAGTCGCACCAAGCCCCGCGGGGCACGGCGAAGTAGTGCACGGTGCCTCCAAGAAAGAGGCCAGAAACCTCACTATCGGCATGGTCATCGACGGCGTCCCTGAGTCCGTCGCGGTTGGCTTGACCCTGCACACGGCGACTTCGGGCGTCTCTGCCGCGCTGGTCGGCTCCATCTTCATCTCGGCTATCCCCGAGGCAATCGGCATCGCTGCTGCACTACTTGCTGGCGGTCTCGCCATGGGCAAGATCCTGCTGAGGTTCGCCTCAATCGTCGTCATCGGAGCGGTCTTCGCGGCCGTTGGCTACACCCTGCTGGACGGGTCATCAGACGCGATGCAGGCGATGATCCAGTCCATCGCGGCGGGTGCGCTCCTCGTGGTCGTCATCAACGAGATGATCCCGATCGCGGTGCGAAACGTGAAGAACTGGGCCGGAGTTATCGGCGCCGCGGGCTTCGTGTTCTCTGCCGGACTCACCTGGTTTGCGGGGGCCTAGGCCGAGAGGTTCTGCGCCCAGGGCCGACTGCCTGTGAATTCTGCTCAGTAGGTGTACCGGCCGAGGGCGGTCGCTACGTGAGCCAAGCCGTCCCGTTCAGGGCCGGATGGACCTCCAGGTCGGAATCAGCCATTCCGGTACCGATGGTATTTGCGTTCGCCCCCAACTCACCAATCGCGGCGTCGCGGGGTCAGCGGAAGCGGACATCCAATGTCGCCAAACCGAAGATCTTCTTGCCCTCGGATTTCGCCGCGACGAGTACAACGCCGGTCCGGGTCTCCGGGTCCAGCGACTTGACCTTGCCGCTGAATTCGATGTCGGTTCCTTCGTTGGCGGGGACGACGGCGGGTGCTGACAGCCGCACCGCATAGCGGGTGACTGCACCCGGGTCTCCTGACCAAGCGGATACGAATCCGGCGCCTAGGCCCATGGTCAGCATGCCGTGGGCGATGACGTCGGGCAGCCCGGCGAGTTTGGCGATGGACTCGTCCCAGTGGATCGGATTCGCATCGCCGGCTACACCCGCGTAGTTGACCAGATCGCCGCGGGACAGCCTGGTGTGGTGCACTCCCAACTCGTCGCCGACTTTGAGGCCATCGAAGGACAGCGTTGCAGGAGAGCGAGTCGAGTCGTCGGCGATCCGGACGTGGCCGCCGGGGCGCACGGTCTTCTCGTAGGTGCCCTCGCCGACGCTCATGATGTCCATGTCGTGCATCATCATTCGTTGTACGGCTGCCTTGACGGCCGGGTTGATGTCATCGGACGTGACACCCACGACAGTGGTGTGCAGTGTGTGCACCCGCTCGCCAGCGGTATCGGTGAAGGTGTTGGTTACGGTGATGAGGTCTCGGCCGGCGATCCGGCGCACCGATGTCAGTTCGACGTCGATATGAAGTTCGTCGCCCTCGATGATCGGGCGGTGTTGTTCGAAGACTTCCTCGGTCTGTACGTAGGTGTCGTAACCGACGACCACCTCTTCGAACATTCGCCGGTTGCAGGACATACCCGGGGTTGATGTGAATGTCAGTGGCGCCACCAGTCCCGAGTAGCCGAGTTTTGCGGCGGCGTCGACATCCCAGTGCGCGGGGTGGTAGTCCTGGACCGCGCGGGCGTATTCGCGGACCTTCTCGCGCCCGACCAGATAGGTACCGTCCATCTGGTAGTGGTGGCCGACCCGGGATTGGAGATCCGGCGCCTCTGGTGCTGTGGTCATGACATCGCCCAACTGTTTATCGGCTTGTTCGCTTTATCGGCATGTTCACTGACGCCGGACCAAGCCACCCTAACTGCGTCAGTACTCCAGCTGGACGACGGTGCGTGATTCAAGGTTCGGAGTGATCAACTCGGTGATGATCCGCTGGTGTTCGGGGTGGTCACGGTAGGCGATGAAGTAATCCCGATTCTCAAAGGTTGCGACCACTGCGAAGTCGTAGGCGTTCGGCGTCAGACCGGCGTCGGATCCGCACAGATAGCTGCGGACGCCATCGAATCCGGCGACGAGATTGCGGAGCGCATCGGCGATGCTGGTGTCGGTGAAATCCGGATCGAGCCATTTGAACGTCACCACGTGAGTGAATGCCATGGACCCACTGTAGGAAACCGTCTCCGGTACGCGTAATCGACGACCGGAACCGTGGTGCAACGATAGAACTATGACCGCAACCCTCGTGGCCAAGAATGTGGCTGGCGGATTCGCTCACCGCACCCTCTTCGAAGGCTTGGATCTCACGGTTGCGCCCGGCGATGTGGTCGGTGTCGTCGGTGCCAACGGTGCCGGGAAGAGCACACTGCTGCGGATCTTGGCCGGCGATATCGAGCCGCTCGATGGCAAGGTCAGCCTCGCCCCGGCCGATGCATTCGTCGGCTGGCTGCCGCAGGAGCATCAACGCGTGCCCGGGGAGACCGTCGCCGGGTACATCGCGCGCCGGACAGGATGCACTGCGGCGACCCTGACCATGGATGCCGCCGCCGCGGCACTGGCGGATCCGGGTGAGGCGTCGGCAGGGATGGATCCAGCAGACCGTTACTCCCGGGCGTTGGATCACTGGCTGGCCACCGGTGCTGCGGATCTCGACGAACGCCTTCCCGCGGTCCTGGCCGACCTCGGACTGGGCTCCGATGCGGTGCAGCCCGAGTCGACCCCGATGACCGCGCTGTCAGGTGGGCAGGCGGCTCGGGTCGGACTGGCGGCATTGATGCTCTCGCGATTCGACATTGTCCTTCTCGACGAGCCGACCAATGATCTCGATCTCGATGGGCTGGATCGCCTGGAGGATTTCGTTCGAGATCTCCGCGGTGGTGTTGTGCTCGTGAGCCACGACCGTGAGTTTCTCGCCCGCAGCGTGACCCGAGTTCTCGAACTGGATTTGGTGCAGAACACCACGACGGTTTTCGGCGGTGGATACGACAGCTATCTGGAGGAGCGTGAGGTCGCCCGTCGGCACCGGCGCGAACACTACGACGAGTTCGCCGACAAGAAGGCCGATCTGGAGGCGCGCGCCCGCACTCAACGCGAGTGGTCGAGTCAGGGCGTACGTAACGCGATGCGCAAAGCCCCGGACAACGACAAGATCCGGCGACGCGCGGCGACTGAGTCAAGCGAGAAGCAGGCGCAGAAGGTACGTCAGATGGAGAGCCGGATCGCCCGCCTAGAGGAGGTCGTCGAACCGCGTAAGGAATGGACACTGGAGTTCACCATCGGAACCGCACCGCGGTCGAGTTCGGTCGTGGCGACTCTTGCCAATGCTGTTGTGAGGCAGGGGGAATTCGTCCTGGGGCCGGTTTCAGTACAGGTCGACGCCAGCGAGCGGATTGGTATCACCGGTCCCAACGGCGCCGGAAAGTCGACACTGCTGCGGCTGCTCCTTGGCCGTCAGCAGCCCGATGAGGGTCGCGCAAGCCTGGGCGCCAACGTCGCAATAGGGGAGATCGACCAGGCTCGTGCAGAGTTCTCCGGTCCAGGGCGGCTCGTTGATCGTTTCGAGCAACGGGTCCCGACATGGCCGACTGCCGATGTTCGTACCCTGCTGGCGAAGTTCGGGCTGCGCGCAGACCATGTCGAGCGTGCGGTGGATGACCTCTCACCCGGCGAACGCACCCGCGCAGGCCTTGCCCTGTTGCAGGCATGTGGCACTAACGTGCTTGTTCTCGATGAGCCGACGAACCACCTGGATCTCGCCGCTATCGAACAACTCGAGGAAGCTTTGGAGACTTACACCGGTGCGCTGTTGCTGGTGACACACGACCGCCGGATGCTGCAGAACGTCCGGTTGGACCGGTCCTGGCTGGTGGACAATGGTCAGGTTTCTGAGCTGTGACCGGATTCAGTCCCCGGCGGCCACCAGTGAACTCAACTGCACATCGGGGTTGTCCTGCTGGAACCCCTGCAGCCGCCACTTTGTGGTGAACAGCGCCAGCATCACGCCGTCGGTGCGGGTCAGAACTTCGGTCGACACCTGCTTGTCAACAAACGGCGCATCCTCGGGGTCGACCGCACGGGCGACGGTGTAGGGCAGCGATTCCAGCGCGATCGGCGAGCTGAATTCCGTCGCCATCCGGTGGCTGGCAACCTCGAACTGCATCGGGCCTACCGCGGCGAGCACGGGCGCTTGGTCGCCGCGTCGATCCGACCGCAGGACCTGAACGACACCCTCCTGTTCCAGTTGCTCGATACCGCGACGGAATTGCTTGTGTTTACTGGGGTCGGTGCCCCTCGCTACGGCGAAGTGTTCAGGGGAGAAGCTCGGTATTGGCGGGAAGTGCACCGGCACATCCCGGAAGAGGGTGTCGCCGGGGCGCAACGCTGCCGCGTTGGCCAGGCCGATCACGTCGCCCGGCCACGCACTGTCTAGCGTTGACCGCTGCTGGCCGAATACTGATTGCGCGTACTTGGTGACGAACGGTTTTCCGGTAGCGGCATGGGTGAGGACGTCACCGCGCTCGAAGGTGCCTGAACAGACCCGCGCGTACGCAATGCGATCGCGGTGGGCGGAGTCCATGCCGGCCTGAACTTTGAAGACGAATGCACTGAACGGCGAGTCGACCGACCGTAGGTTGCCGCCGACATCAAGCTGTCCACTCGGTGCAGGTGCCAGCCGCACAAGATTGTCAAGAAGTTGGTTCACCCCGAAATTGAGCGCTGCCGAGGTGAACAGGACCGGCGTCGTATCGCCGTGGAGGAAGGCTTCCTGATCATGGTCGCCGCCGTCAGCGGAGAGCAGCTCGCACTCTTCAACCGCGTTCATCCAGTCGATCCCGGCAGCATCCTCGGCGCGCTCCGGCGGAATATGTTCTTCAGGAGCTGCTGTGGCACCGCCTGCGGTGCGGGTGAACCGGATGAAGTTTCCGGTGCGGCGGTCCAGGACGCCCTTGAAGTCTCCGGCGATACCGACCGGCCATGTCAACGGTGTGGGCTTGAGCCCGATGCGGTCAGCGACCTCGTCAAGGAGTTCGAGTGCATTGCGGCCCGGGCGATCCCACTTGTTAATCACGGTGATGATCGGGATGCGACGATGACGACACACCTGAAAGAGCTTGAGCGTCTGCGGCTCCAGACCCTTCGCCGCGTCGATCAGCATGACCGCGCAATCGACGGCGCTCAGCACCCGATAGGTATCTTCGGAGAAGTCGGCGTGCCCCGGGGTATCGAGCAGGTTGATGACGCAATCCTGGCCGTCGGGGGAGACGTACGGGAATTGCAGGGCAGTGGACGTGATCGAGATGCCCCGGGCCTTCTCCATCTCCATCCAGTCCGACACCGTCGACCGCCGCCCCGCTTTACCGTGAATGGCGCCCGCTTCGGTGATCACCCGTGCGTGGAGGACGAGCGCTTCGGTGAGCGTCGACTTTCCCGCGTCGGGATGGCTGATGACAGCGAAGGTCCTCCGACGGAGGGCTTCGCTTGCCAGGCGTTTTGCAGCTGTCCGGCTCGGAGCCGGGCTGACTTCCAGGTCGTGGTTGGTCATCGCGGTGTTCATGCTATTTGTCTGTGACCCAAACCATCCAATCCGGACGGTGGCATACCCTTGCGCTCCGGATGCGCGAAGCCTTGTGCGGAAGGCGACGCCGTCAGGTTCCGATGATGTAGTTCGGGAAGAGAACCGCGACCGCGGCCTGCAACCACACCAGTGCCCCGATCAGGCTGGCTGTGGTGATAAGTCCGACGTTGGCCGCGATCGGAAGGCCGACCGCGTTGATCAATCCTCCGATCAGGTCGCCACTGAGTATCTGCTGCACGCCGTCGAGAGCCAGGTTGAGGCTGTAGGCCGGCAGTGAGACCACGATGGCGTTGATGATGTCTGCTGTCGGCAGCAGAGCCGCATAGAGACCGGCGATGGAGTAGGAGATCCGGTCAGCGACCGCCGTCACCGCCTGCTGTATCGCCGGGATGAGGGCCTCGGCCGTCGGCGGCGAGAACGATAGTGAGGGAAGCGAGATCGAGGAGAGTTCGCGGGCGAGCGAGCCCCCGGGGCCGAGCGCAGCGAAGAAGTCGGTGATGCCCTGCTGCACCCCGGCCACCAGTTGGCTGAGCACCTCAACCGGGCTCACTTCGGGGAAAAGCCCGAACGGCACCTGCACATTGGCAGGTTCTTGCTTCGCTGAGGTGAACCCGTGCGCTGGGTCGCCGTAGCCGAGGTTCACCAGGACCTTCAGTACCGGCTGAACCAGATCGGCGATCGGATTGCCGATCAGCGGGATCAGCCGCAACGGCTCGACCAGGGGCAGATTCTCGGTCGGCATGAAGTAGTACTTCTGCGTTGTCGTGCCGGGAGTTGTCGGCAACGGGAGCGCGGCCTGGACTTCCTGCTCGGTCAGGCAGAAGGTTTGGCATTTATCCGTGGGGGCGTATTTGGTGTGGACGAAAATGATGCCCAGCCCGGCATTGAGAACCGACAGAAGGTTCAGCGGATACCGGGGGAAGTCGGCGAAGCCGTCATACTCGCGGGTGTAATTCGTTGTGGGGTAGGCGTCCTCGGGAGTTGCACCGTAGAAGGGGAT
>CALQLM010000051.1 GCA_943331415.1 Bifidobacterium breve | reverse complement strand
GTTCGATTCCCCTTAGCTCCACCCTCGTGTGTCGTCCAGCGTCAACGGTCTGTTTGTGCAGCTAGAGCAGCTTTCGCGGTGCTGCGGCGTTCCTCGGGCGCGTCGAAAGCACCCACCGCCCCTGGTGTCCGTTATCATTTCGTGATGTTCGAAACCCGATCGTCTGGCGCGCTCATGAAGTTGTCGGTACTCGCAGCGGCGGTCGTTCTGCCGGTTGCCGTGGTTCTTGCCGCCGGCGCCGGAGCCAACCCGGGCGGCGAGGCCGCCGCGCCCGTCGCGGACGAGGCACTGACGTGCTGCTCGGAAATGCTGGCCGCGCCGCACCCGGAGTTGGTTCCTGATGCTGTGCCTGATGTTGTGCCTGATGCGTTCCCGGATCTCATGGGTGACGCTGTACCCGCTGCCGACGTGGACGCGGTCCCGGATGCGTTACCGGAGCCCGTTGTGATTCAGGCCGCGCATGTCGATCAGGTACCCCGATCGCTGCCGGTTGGCGTGGCCAGCGAGCGTGGCATGCAAGTCAAGACGATTCTGGTTGAGCGCAGCGTCAGCGCCGCGTTCCCGCAAATCCGCACCATGATCGGTGTCCGCCCGGATGCCAAACCGTGGCATCCCAATGGTCTGGCGGTCGACATCATGATTCCCAATGCCGGCAGTGCCGAGGGCATCGCACTCGGCGATGCGATTCTGGCTTACGCAATGAATAACGCCGGCCGGTTCGGGGTGCAGGACGTGATCTGGCGCGGTACCTATTACACGCCGGGCGGGGGAGCCAGTGGCTCCGGTTACGGCCACTTCGACCACGTGCACATCACCACCACCGGTGGTGGTTACCCGAATGGCGGCGAAGAGTATCTGGCCGACTGAGGCCGCACGCCGGACCGGTGGCGCGGGTCTGGGCTCAGCTGTCCCGCAGCACTCGGGCTAATCCCTTGTTGACTGCTTTGAGTGTCGCGATCCGGGCCAGCCTCTTATCGTTGGCGGGGATCACGTGCCACGGCGCGGCATCAGACGTGGTGTGCAGGATCGTCTGGTCGACGGCTTTGATGTAGTCGTCCCATCGCTCGCGGTTGCGATAGTCCTCAGCGGTGATCTTGTGGGCCTTATAAGCCGTTTCCTCGCGGGCCTTGAACCGGGCCAGTTGTTCCTCCTGGGAGATGTGCAACCAGAACTTCGCGACCAGATAACCCCGCTCGACTAACTGACTTTCGAAGTCGTTGATCTCGTCGTAGGCCCGCTGCCATTCGGCCGGGGCGGCGAAGCCTTCCACGCGTTCCACGAGCACCCGGCCGTACCACGTGCGATCGAAGATGACGAACTTTCCGGCCGGCGGAAGATCGCGCCAGAACCGCCACAGGTAGTGGTACTTGCGCTCATCCTCGGTAGGGGCGGCCACCGGAATCACGCGATAGTCACCAGCCTCCAGGGCGCCGGTGATGCGCCGGATCACCCCGCCCTTGCCTGCGGCGTCCCACCCCTCGAAAGCCAGAACGGTGCCCACTCCGCGGTGGCGGGCCTCAAGTGCGAGCCGGTGTAATCGGCCCTGTTGTTTTCCCAACTGTGTGCGGTACTCGTCTTTATCCAATGTCTGCGACAGATCGATGCCGGACAACACATCGGCCGAGGCGTCGATATCGCCGAAGACCGATTCGGCCAGGGACCACCCGGGTGACCGGGACTCCTCGGCGAGTCGGGCGGTCAGAGCGGACAGAATCGTTCTGGCGACGGTGAGGTCGCGGTAGTGCGCGTCGGTGGACTCCACGATGGTCCAGGGTGCCCCCGGTCCGCTGGTCTCACGCAGGATGCGTTCAGCGATGGGCAGAACCGGGCCGAGCGCGTCCAGCGCCGCCCAGTCGCGCTGGTCCACCTGCCAGCCTGACTCCGGGTGCTGCTCGGCCTTCTTCAATTTCTTCTTCTGCACCTTCGCGGGGGTGTGTAGGAAGAACTTCAGGATCAACGCACCGTCGGCGACGAGTGCATGCTGCATCGCCGAGATGTGGCGCAACCAGATTGAGAACTCCGGTTCGTCGATCTCGCCCTCCGCGCGCAGACTCGCTGCCCGCATCAGGCCGCCGACGAAGAACGAAGCCCTGCCCTTTGGTGGCAATGACCGCCACAACCGCCACAGGTGGGGCCGTTGAGCTTCCTCTTCGGTGGGATCGGCGAAGACCCGGGTGTCGGCGTAGCGGGAGTCCATCCATTCGTTGAGCCTGTTGACCAATTCGTTGGCCGCCAGGCGATCGTCACCGGCGATCCAGATGACCACGGGGAAGTTGGCGTCGCGGAGATCGTACTGAGCGTTGATCAGCCCGACCCGAAGCTCGGGGATGGCCGCCTTGTACTCCGCTTTACCGATCGCGTTGCCAACCTCGGATACCTCGAGCATGCCCTATCTCCCTATGTCAGCGTGCGTGCCTCGCCTTCTACGATCTCACCGCTGAGGCATGCGCGGGGCGGGATTCAGGTGGCGCTGCGTTCGTCGGCCTCGATGGCGTCGAGCACAGCGACTCGGCTACCGCGCGATCCGGACACGGACTCCTTTGCGCTGCCTTTGCGGAGCAGATCACGAAGTGCATCCTGGTCATAAGTGGCCGGTTCGCTGGAGTCGATGAATGCCTCGACCAGTTCGACAAAGCGGTCAGGGTTGTCATGGAACGGGAAGTGCCCTGATTTCTCGAAGATCTCCAGCCGCGATCCGGGCATTGCGGCATGCGCCATCTGGGCGTGGCTGACCGGAATCACCGCGTCCTGCTCTCCCCAGATGAGCTGTACTGGAACGGATTCAGTCAGATAACATCGGTCCAACATCGTCACCACCTGGCCGCGCCAGTCGACGACCGCCCGCAGGGTCCGGGTGAACGCCGACGATGCCGTGGGCTCGGGCAGATCAGCCAGGATTCGCAACATGTTCGGGATGTCCCGGCCGATACCCGTGGACCCGACTACTGCACCCAGCAGCCGTCCGGCGGTTTGCAGGGCCGGCAGAACCAGTGGCAGGCGGAGCAGTGCCAGGGCTTCCGCACCGACAGGCAAAGACGCAAACCGCAGCGCAATGTTGACGTCGCCGGTCACCCCGCCCGCCCCCACCAGGATCAGCCGTTCCACTAGTTGCGGGAACTGATAGGCGAATTGCATCGCCACTCCGCCGCCCAGGGAATGCCCGACGACGGTGGCCTGCTCAATGTCGAGGACAGTCAGTAGATCTCGCATACCGTTGGCGTAGGCGGCAACCGAATAGTCCGCCCGCGGTTTATCGGACTGGCCGTGTCCCAGCAGGTCGGGCGCGATCACGGTGAAACGGCGCGCGAGGCGGCTGTGGATCGGTTCCCAGGTTGTCGAGTTGTCGCCGACTCCGTGGATCAGCAGAAGAACCGGGCCCGATCCGGCGATGCGGTAGGCCCGCCGGTAGCCGTGGATGGTCTCGAAGCGCAGTTGCGGTGTCGGATCAGCGACCGATTTCAGATGGGACTTTGGTTTCGCCATGTCCACCTCTGCGGTCGGGCCGATGGATTCAATTCGACACCGCAATCCTAGTGGCAGTTGCCGCTACCCTCCACTCGAGCACGAGCCCACGAGTGAGTCGGTGCTGGTGCGCTAGTCCGCGATGGTCACCGGCGCGACATTCCAGATCTCATCGCAATACTCGGCGATGGAGCGATCCGAGGAGAATTTCCCACTGCGGGCGGAGTTGAGAATCGATTTGCGCGTCCAGGTCGGCGTATCGACCCAGGTTCGGCTGACCTCATCCTGGCAGCGTATGTAGTCGGCGTAATCGGCAAGAGCCAGGAAATGGTCATGGTCACTGAGGTTGGAGATCAGCGGCGCGAAGACCTCGGTATCGCCGTGAGAGAACCGACCGTCAGCGATCGAGGTGAGTGCTCCGGCGAGTTCTGCGCTGCGGGCGATGTATTCGCGCGGCCGATACCCCTGACGCTGTAACTCGTGCACTTCGTCGACGGTCAGCCCGAAGAGAAAGAAATTCTCCGGACCGGCTTCTTCGCGCATTTCGACGTTGGCACCGTCGAGCGTGCCGATGGTCAGCGCGCCGTTCATCATGAATTTCATATTGCCGGTACCGGATGCCTCCTTTCCCGCGGTCGAGATCTGCTCAGACAAGTCGGCTGCGGGGTAGATCAACTGACCGTTCTGGACGTTGAAGTTCGGGATGAATGCCACCCGCATCCGATCGTTGACATCGGGGTCGGCATTGACAGTTTCAGCGATTGAGTTGATGAGTTTGATGATGAGCTTGGCGATGTAATACCCGGGAGCCGCCTTGCCGCCGAAGACGAATGCTCGTGGGGCGATCTCCAGACCCGGGTTCTGCTTGAGCCGGTTATAGAGGGTGATGATGTGCAGGGCGTTGAGGTGCTGGCGCTTGTACTCGTGAATGCGCTTGACCTGGACGTCGAACAGCCAGTCCGGGTCCAGGGCGACGCCCGTCGTTTTCACGACGTAGTCCGAAAGCCGCGCCTTATTCCCACGTTTGACAGCCCGCCAGCGTTGGCCGAACTCCGGATCGCCGGCCAGGGGTTCCAACGCGCGCAATTTCTGCAGATCGACCATCCAGCCCTCGCCGATGGTGTCGTCGAGCAGCTTGCGCAGTCCGGGGTTGGATAGGCCCATGAAACGCCGCGGTGTCACGCCGTTGGTCTTATTGCTGAACCGCTCCGGCCACAGCTCGTAGAAGTCTTTGAGAATGGTGGTCTTGACCAGTTCGGAGTGCATTGCCGCGACCCCGTTGATGGCGTGGCTGCCGACCGTGGCCAGGTGTGCCATTCGGATGCTCTTGGCCCCGTCCTCACCGATCAGCGACATCCGCCGGACGCGTGCCTCGTCGCCGGGGAAACGTGCACGTACCTCGTCGAGAAAGCGGCTGTTGATCTCGTAAATGATCTGCAGGTGCCGCGGCAGGAACTGCGCGAACATCGCCAGCGGCCAGGTTTCGAGAGCCTCGGGTAACAGGGTGTGGTTGGTGTAGCCCATCGTCGCGACCGTGATCCGCCAGGCCTCGTCCCACTCGAAATCGCGTTCATCGATCAGCAGTCGCATCAGTTCCGCAACGGCGATTGACGGATGGGTGTCGTTGAGTTGGATGGCGACGCGATTGGGAAGCTCCCGGGCCGACAGGCCGGCGAAATCCTCCAGCAGGTGCAGGATGTCCTGGAGTGAGCAGGAGACGAAAAAGAACTGCTGAGCCAGCCGAAGTCGCTTACCCACCTCCGGTTCGTCATTGGGGTAGAGCACCTTGGTGATGTTCTCGGACACCACCTGGTCCTCGACTGCTCGGTAGTAGTCGCCGGCGTTGAAGGCGTCCAGAGCGAGTGCGTTCACGGCATTGGCGCTCCACAGCGTCAGGGTGTTGCAGGTGTTCACGCCGTAGCCCTGGATCGGGGTGCCGTAGTAGACGCCCTTGACGACACGCTCGGGTATCCAGCGCACCCGTTCGTTACCCTTCTCGTCGCGGTAGCGCTCGGTGCGGCCACCCCAGTTCACCTCGTAGTTCAGCTCGGGTTTGGCGATCTCCCAGGGATTGGGCTCGGCCAGCCAGTTATCGGTCTTCTCCACCTGCCAGCCGTTGTCGAAGTCCTGATCGAAGATGCCGAATTCGTAGCGGATGCCGTACCCGACAGCGGGCCGCTCGAGGGTGGCCAGCGAGTCCAGATAGCACGCCGCAAGCCGGCCCAGTCCGCCGTTGCCGAGGCCCGGTTCCTGCTCGCAGGCCAACACCTCGTCGAAATCCTGTCCGAGCGCGGACAGGGCGGCGCGGGCCTCGTCCTCGATCTGGAGGTTCAGCAGGTTGTTGCCCAGGTGCGGGCCCAGCAGGAACTCCGCCGAGAGGTAGACGGCAACTTTGCGACTCAGATCGAGATAGGTCTGGGTGGTCTCGGTCCACCTTTTCTGCATGCGGTCCCGCACTGCCAGCGCCAGAGCGTGGTAGTAGTGCTTGGGTTCCAACAGTGCGGCGGGTCGTCCGAGCGAGTACCGCAGATGGTCTTCGATCGCCGTGCGAAGGCCGTCGGCAGTCATCGCCGTGCGGACATCTCCGTCGTCGCCGGCGGGCGAGGTGGCGCCGGCCCGTTCTGTGGACGGAGTGTGAATGGATTTGCTCATGTGTTCAGTGCTCCCCGAATCGGCCCGGCCCGTGATCCAGGTGCGAGTATCGCACCGCGGAGTGGCTGCCATCTGAGGTTCCGACAAACCAGTGGTGAACAGTAATCGGGCAACCCACCGCGGGCGTCAGCTCAGGTCGACAGGCTGGACCGGTCCTCGGCTTTCCATGGTGGTGGTCAGATCCCGACACTCACCGATTAACTCGACGCCGCGGGTAGCGGCGTTGGGGTCCTGCGGCCGCAGGACCACGATCACACTGTTGTTCTTCAGCGCGGGAGCATGGCTGTGGAAGGTGGGGTCAGCGGACCATCCGGCGCGCTGGAGCGTGGCCGCCATCGCGGATATCTGCGCATCGGCGGCTTCGTAGCTTCCCGCCAACGGGTAGCCGATTCGCATGTGACCCCGAAAGGGTGGGTCGCCACGACTGTTACAGGCGGAGTGCCAGAACCACGCCTCGACGACGTCAAGACCCAGGGTTGCGACGACCTCTCTGGCCGCATCGACGACCTGGCTCCTGGATTGCTGCGGTGTCATCGGATTCACAACGCCGGACATCATCACTCCACATCCTGCAACGGCCGCGGCGCATGTCGCCACGATGATCGGCCAGATCCCCGCGATAGCGGTCCTCATGGCCCGGCACCTGGTCTCGGGTCGTGGTAGTGCCCGCTCGTTGCGGGCCGGGGCAATTCCGGGTCCAGGACGGGAATGCTCCAGTCCGGCAATCCCAGTCGGGAGGCGAACGGGCCGAGGATGCTGTCGCGGTGCGCAGCGGTCATCCCGTGTTCCTGCAGTGCCGCACCGTGACCTGATGCGATATCGGCCATGCTGAACAGCGACTCCGAGCCGCTATCGAAGTAGTGCTCGTGGTCTCCCCACGATCCCAAGGTCCACCCCGTGACCTCAGCTTTAAACCTGGTCGATCCGAATCCTTCGGCGGCGGGGTCAGCACCCAGGCCGATCGGCTCGGTCGTGAAACCGGCACCGGGAACACGTCCCGACATTCCCGCGAGATTGGTGATCGAATCGGTGGACGCAGAACCGACATAGACGTGCCCCCCGGCGGGCAGGCCGAAATCAGAGGCCGTCCGGGCCAGATCGGTCCCCGGTGCGCCGACGAGGACGATGTCATCAGCCTGCATCCGATGTCCAGCCGCGGCATCGGCCACTGTCG
>CALQLM010000050.1 GCA_943331415.1 Bifidobacterium breve | reverse complement strand
TTTCCTCTGCGCCGATCCGCGCCCACTCGGATACGCCGACAGCACATCGTTCTGCGCGGAATTGCCCCGACTCAGCGGGGTCGCGGCGATCCCGATGTCGGCGTTCTGCGATTCGGATCCCACGCATATCACGGCGTGGAATCACCTGGTGCGCTTTGCCTTCTGTAAACGCGACGAGACACTCGACGAAGGGATCCAGCGGCTGCAGACGCTGCGCCGCGGTGAGCAGTTCAGCCCTTCTTGAGCTTCAGAACCTGCTTTCGCAGACCATCGGTGGCGGTCTCCATGGCACCTTTGAGGGTGCGCTTGAGCAGGAAGCCGGGGATCGGGATCGCCGGATCGACTTCGAGATCGAAGCGCACTTTGGTCTTATCGCCCGCGGGAGTCAGCGTGTAGGTGGCGTTCTGCGCCTTCAGTTGGCCAGACTTCAGCAGAGTCCAGCCCGCGGTGTTATCGCCCCAGCTGTACTGGACCTCCATGTCATCGGTCAGCCCGGCGGCCTTGATCTTCATCTTGACCCGCTTCGGCCGACCGCCCTTGTAGGTCTCCAGCACCTCGGCGCTCTGGTATTGCGGTGACCAGTCGGGGGCCGAATCGACATCCGCAATGACGTCGAGAATCTCCTCCGGGGTCGCTTCGATGACCACTTCACGTGAATCGCTGACTGCCATGACGCGACATTAGCGAGCAGGAGGCGACTTACGGCGCAATTTCCCGGTAGCAGGTGATGATCGGCTCCAGTTCATCCGGGGTGGCACCATGCAGAATCACCGCATCGGCACCGTAATCGAACTCCTGACGGATCCGTTCCACGCACTCGCGGGCCGAACCGGTGGCCGAAGGTTCCAGCCAGACCTCGGGAATGAGGGTGGCGATGTGCTCGATCTGTTCGGGTGTGGCCTTATGGTCGATGCCACCGCCGATCGACTGCACCACTTCGTCAGCTCTGAACCGTTGCAATACAGCTGGATCCCAGTTGTTGGTGGTCACCATGAGGTCGCCGTAGCCCTGGAGGTAGGTGGCCAGCCGTGCGACGGTCTTCTTGAGTCTCAGCTCTTCAGGCAGATGGTCTCCGACTGTGGCGAAGCATGACCACACCCGCACGCTGTCAGGGTCACGCCCGGCCTCTTCAGCGGCTTGCTTCACGGTGCGCACGCAGCGCGTCACCGTCTCCGGCGTGAAGTAGGTGTGCAGGATGACGTCGTCGAACAGCCGACCACCAAGCCGCAGGGTATTGGGACCGAACGCCACCAGAGCCAGCCGGATGTCCTCGTTGAAGTCCGGGTCGAGCACCAGGATCTGATACTTCCCGATCGGACCGTCATGGTTGAAGATGACCTCGCCGCGCCACAGTCGGCGCATCACTTGCGCGAAGTCTTCCATCTGGGCCGTGGTCACCGCGGGAATGCCGTACGCCGAGTAGATCGCCCCGATACCGCGGCCGATACCCAAGGTGAAGCGACCGCCGGAGAGTCGGTGCATGGTGGTGGCCCACGATCCACTGATCAGCGGGTGACGGGTGTTGTGATTGGTTGCGGCCGTGGCGATCTGCATCCGGGTGGTCACCGCGCATGCCGCACCGGTCAGCGAGGCGGCTTCCTTGACATTCCAGCGCTCGGAGATGAACGCGGTGCCGAATCCCAGTTCCTCACCTCGGCGGGCCTCATCCATCAAGGTCGCCGGACCCTCACCACCGGCGCCGGCCAGCAGGTAGTAGCCCAGTTCATCAAGTGTGCGCATCGCTTGCCTCAGATCCGGTAGTCGGCGAGAAGCCTCTTGCTGATGATCGTCTTTTGGATCTCACTGGTGCCCTCGCCGATGAGCAGGAACGGGGCATCGCGCATCAACCGCTCAATCTCATAATCCTTGGAGTAGCCGTAGCCGCCATGGATGCGGAAGCTCTGCTGGGTGACCTCCGAGCAGAATTCACTGGCCAGGTATTTCGCCATTCCGGCCTCGAGGTCGTTTCGACGCCCGGAATCCTTCAAGCGTGCGGCGTTGACCATCATCAGATGCGCGGCCTCGACTTTGGTAGCCATCTCGGCAAGTTGGAATGCAATGGCCTGGTGTTCGGCGATCGGCTTGCCGAAGGTGCTGCGCTGCTGCGCGTAGCGGACCGCGAGCTCGAATGCACGGACCGCCACCCCGCAGGCCCTGGCGGCGACATTGACCCGGCCTACCTCCACGCCGTCCATCATCTGGGCGAAACCGCGCCCGGGCGCCCCACCGAGCACGTCATCGGCCGCGGCGAGGTAGCCGTCGAAAAGCAGTTCGGTGGTATCGATGCCCTTGTATCCCAGCTTGTCCAGCTTGCCCGGGATCGTCAGACCGGATATCACCTCACCGAAGCCGGCGGGTTTCTCGACTAGGAACGCCGTCAAGTTGCGATGGGGTGTATCGGCACCCTCGTCGGTGCGCACCAACGCAGCGACCAGAGTGGAGCTCGCACCATTGGTGAGCCACATCTTCGCGCCATTGATCGTGTAGGTCCCATCACCGTTGCGGACGGCTCGGGTGCGAATAGCGGCAACATCCGATCCCACCTCCGGCTCGGACATCGAGAACGCGCCGCGGGTCTCACCTGTGGCCATCCGCGAGAGGAAGCGTTGCTTCTGCTCATCGGTTCCATGCTGCTGGATCATGTAGGCCACGATGAAGTGGGTGTTGATCACACCCGACACGCTCATCCAGCCGCGGGCCAGTTCTTCAACGCAGAGCGCATACGTCAGCAGCGACTCCCCCAGTCCGCCGAACTCCTCGGGAATCATCAAGCCGAACAGACCCATTTCGCGCATCTGATCGACAATGTCCTGTGGGTAGGTGTCGGTGCGCTCCAACTCCGCAGCGTTGGGAATGATCTCCCGATCAACGAATTGCCGCACCGTGGCGATGATCTCGGTCTGGAACTCGGTCAACCCCAATGTCTCGGCAAGGCGGGTCATATGTGCCGACCGCCGGTGACCTCGAGGACGGTGCCGGTCATATAGGACGACAGATCAGAGGCCAGGAATAACGCGACTGCTGCCACTTCGGATGGTTCACCGGCGCGACCCATGGGTACCTCAGCCAGTTTGGCGTCCCAGATGCGTTGCGGCATGGCCTCGGTCATCGCCGATCGGATCAACCCGGGCGCAATCGCGTTGACGCGCACACTGAGATGGGCCAGCTCCTTGGCCGCGGCCTTCGTCAATCCGATGATGCCGGCCTTGGCCGCCGAATAGTTCGTCTGACCGACAAAGCCGACCTTTCCCGAGATCGAGGACATATTGATGATCGCGCCACTGCCCTGTTCGCGCATGATCGCCGCAGCCGAACGGGTGCCATTCCAGGTGCCTTTGAGATGCACGGAGATCACGTCATCGAACTGCTGCTCGGTCATCTTTCGCAGCGTTGCATCGCGCGTGATACCGGCGTTATTGACCATCACGTCCACGCTGCCGAACTCCTCTACCGCCGCGGCGATGAGGCGATCGACCTCAGATGCCGAGGTGACGTCGCAGGTAACTGCCCGGGCGACCTCGGCTCCACCGAGTGCCTTGGCCGCGGCCCGGGTGTCGTCGATATTCAGATCACCCACCACAACGCGGGCGCCTTCGGCGATGAATTGCTCGGCAATCGCGTAGCCGAGACCCTGGGCCCCACCGGTGATGACTGCGATCCGTCCGGCCAGCAATGCCATTCGACCACCCTTCTGCTAGCCCCTCGGACGCACCCGCGGGCGTCATCGTATTTGATTGGAACATGACTGCAGTGGTCGGAGACGACGACTTCCAAGAGATCCTGGCTGCGACCCGGCACTTCGTCCGCTCAATCGTGGTGCCGCGCGAGTCGGAGATCAGCGATCACGATCGAATCCCCGACGACTTGCGCGAGCGAGCCAAGACAATGGGGCTGTTCGGGTACGCAATCCCACAGGAGTGGGGCGGACTCGGTCTGGATGTCACCCAGGACGTCGAGTTGGCGTTGGAACTGGGCTACACCTCACTTGCGGTGCGCTCGATGTTCGGCACCAATAACGGTATCGCCGGTCAGGTGCTCGTCGGCTTCGGCACCGACGAGCAGAAGTCGCGGTGGCTGGAGTCGATGGCCAGCGGTGATGTCGTCGCCTCATTCGCACTCACCGAACCGGGAGCGGGTTCGGACCCCACGGGCCTTCGCACCAAAGCCGTGCGCGACGGCGTGGAGTGGGTGATCTCGGGCCAGAAGCGCTGGATCACCAATGCCCCCCTGGCGAATCTGTTTGTTGTATTCGCCCGCACCCGCCCGGCCGATGCCAATGGAGCCGGAATCGCGGTGTTTTTGGTCCCGGCCGATGCGCCGGGAGTCCAGATCGGCGTCAAGGACGCAAAGATGGGCCAGGAAGGCGCGTGGACCTCGGACGTGTATTTCACCGATGTCCGCCTCGGGCCGGAGGCACTCATCGGCGGCAACGAGGACATCGGTTACCGCGCGGCGCTCACATCCCTGGCGCGGGGACGGATCCACATTGCCGCACTGGCCGTCGGCACCGCACAACGGGCATTGGACGAATCAGTCGGCTTCGCGGTCACCGCGACCCAGGGCGGATCTGCGGTCGGGGCGTTCCAACTGGTTCAGGCCATGCTCGCCGATCAGCAGACCGGTGTGCTGGCCGGCCGCGCACTGGTGCGCGACACCGCCCGCAAATGGCTCACCGGTGAGGATCGCCGAATGGCGCCCTCGGTGGCCAAGTTGTTCTGCACCGAGATGGCCGGAAAAGCGGCCGATCTCGCGGTGCAGATCCATGGTGGCACCGGGTACATGCGAGGCGTCCCGGTGGAACGGATTTACCGCGACATCCGACTGCTGCGTCTCTTCGAGGGAACCAGCGAGATCCAACGGCTGATCATCGGCGGCGGGCTGGTCAAAACAGCCCAGCAGCACCGGGGCCTCACGACCCCGGAAGCTTCTCACCCAAGGTAAACGTCCACGTGGCATCGGTGGGAGATGTGACCGTGGTGATGGTGATGGTCAGGCGGAACTCCTGATCGAAGCGCCGGAGCACGCAATCCTCGGATGCGCCAACCTTGGCGGGCAGATCACCGGGGCAGGTGATCCGAACAGGTGGCCCGGGAAATTTCTGCCGTAGCTCTTGGCCGGTGATCTGCTCCAGATCGGCGCGAGGCACACCCGTGGAAGCCTTCTGTTCCGGTGGAGCTTGTTCGAGTTGACGGGGTTTCAGCCACAGCGTCACCGCAGTGCCCACTGCGGCCACAGCGATCACGGACACCACCGCCAACGCCCAGCGCAGTCCCGTGGTGGAGTTCGGGTCGCTGGACCGGTACTCGTCCCGCGGTCCCATTGTCATTGACACCATCCTAGGTGCCGGAGGCGACATCGTGTTAGGGAGCACAATCCGACGCTGTCCCGCAGAGGGCCGCCTGCTTCCTCAAAGCGCACTCACGTGGATGACAGCTCAACGGCACATCGGGAATTGGTTGCGAGGCGACTGCGCCTCTGACGTGGCCAGGGCCGGGATCGAACCGGCGACCTTCCGCTTTTCAGGCGGACGCTCGTACCAACTGAGCTACCTGGCCGGAAGGCACCCGGTTGAAACAACTACGTGCCTCGCCGTGTGTGGCGACCCTGACGGGACTCGAACCCGCGACCTCCGCCGTGACAGGGCGGCGCGCTAACCAACTGCGCCACAGGGCCTTGCTAACCACTCCGCGCCGACGCGTCATGGGTACCCCCTACGGGATTCGAACCCGCGCTACCGCCTTGAAAGGGCGGCGTCCTAGGCCGCTAGACGAAGGGGGCCTGAGCCGAATCTCTCCGGGGAACTCACATCGCTGCAAGTTGGAGCCACAACAGCTTAGGCCACCGCCGCCGCAAACCCCAAACCATGTCTTGCCGACGCAATCAGTATCCTATGGCTGCGCCCCTATAGCTCAGTTGGTAGAGCTACGGACTTTTAATCCGCAGGTCCTAGGTTCGAGTCCTAGTGGGGGCACCCATACCGCCGACGTAGTGAATGCCTTTCTCCCACTCCTCGACCGGAGGCAGATGACGGGCCGGGGTTTCGGGCAGTGCTGCGTCCGCGGGAATCCGGCCTCGCGCGCGATCCCAACCGGCCCGCGCCCGCGGGTGCATCCGTCGCCGCCGCGGCAGGAATTTGAAGGCCCCGTTGACCGCCCGACCGAAGAGGCGATGAAACCTCTCGTCACGCGCCGACCACCGGTACCCCATCAATGCGCGCACCGGTTCGTCATACAGACCTACCGTCACCCAGACCACGAAAGGGGTCATCACCTTCAGCACTGCCGACCAGAGCCAATTCGGAATCCACTGTGCAGTCGGCGGTTTCGGCGTTGTCGAAAGATTCAGCACTTCGCGGGCTGCCCAGTTATTCTCCAACACCTCCCGGCACATCCGGTCCCAGTAGGCGCAAAACTCCTCCCAACTTGCGGGCACCGGTCGCATGCTCACGCCATACATCGCGTACCAGGTGATGTGTTCGTCGAAGAGTTGTCGTTTATCTGCCTCGCAAAGCCCATCGCCGAAGTGTTCGGCGGTCAGAATGGTGCCCATGAAGAACGTGGCATGAGCCCAGTAGAAGACGTCGGGGTTCAGCGCACTGTAGTGGCGGCCACGATCGTCGACTCCTTTGATCGACCGGTGGTAATCGCGGATTTCGGCGCCGATCGCAGGTGCCCGATCGCCGTCGAACACCACACCGCCGATCGGGTAGAGCGAACGGAACAGCCGGGGGATGCGCTCAGTGAAGAAGATCGAGTGATCCTTGACCGCCGCGCCGAGTTGCGGATGCATGTTCTGCATCGAGCCGGCCCACGGGCCCTGCAGCAATCCCCGCCAGTCGCCGAACAGTTTCCACGTCAATGATTCCGGACCCAACGGCTGCGGCCCAGAGCCATATTCGCCACCACTTACCGGGCAGCCCGGCGACTGCGTCAGGGGTTCAGGCTTCCGCGGGGTTAGCCGTTGGCGTCGGAAGCCACGGCCTGATCAGCTACTTGCTGGTCGGATTGCAGATCGGCTAGCGCTTGAGCCTGTTGTTCAGCCAACTTCGCCTCGGCGGCGGTGCGGGCGGTCCGACCCTCCGGGCTGCCCAGCGAGTTCCCCGGCACTCCGGGGAGGGCGAACATGTAGTTGCAGTACAGATCCAGCAGAACCCGACTACTGGAGTTGCCACTGGAGTCCAGGGAATTGGCACTGCGTGAGCCGCTGACGATGCATGCGCCGGTCGGAAGAAAGCTGCCGACCCGGGTCGAGATCACCGCAGACTCGCCGTTGTTGTAGATGGCCGTCGCAGCGTCGTTGTAGGTCTGTCCGACGTATTCAT
>CALQLM010000049.1 GCA_943331415.1 Bifidobacterium breve | reverse complement strand
TACTCCACTTTAGAAAACGGCGACGTGGAGGTGCGGGGCAGGCCGCAATTAGCGGATGCCGTAGCAGGCTCGGACGGCAGACGCCACTGCGGTGACATCGCCGCCTCGTGCCGCCGACCAAACGTCGGTGCATTCGTCCAGCGCAGATACTCCTGCCCGACGTGTCGATGGCGGCGGTCAGAAGAGCTGGTCCGTGCCGTCCCTAAACCCTGATACCGCTTTCCACGGGTTGTGCGCCACGGATGAATAAGGAGTCACGCAGGCGGGATATCGCCGGGCGGTAGGGGCTCCGGGGCCGGGGGAGGCGGTAATGGGGCGGGTGGGGGCAGGGACTCAGGTACCGGCGGCGGGGGCGGCGCAGGCGGCATAACGGGAACCGTGATCGGCGGTAACCCGGGGATCTCGATCACATTGACGCCCGGTGGTGGACCGCCCTCGATCGGCGGGACTTCAGGCGGCGGCGGGGCGGCGGTGTCGTTGGTGTAGCCCGGTTCGACCTGTGGCGGGCGATATTCCGGTGGCGGTGGCGGAGCGATTCCCGTGCTCGTGTTGATCGTGATGATGGAACTGGGAAAAGCCTGGCCGGTCGGACTGGTCCCCACCACAGAACCCTTCGATGCGGTGGAGTTCACCGACGTCGGCTGTTCGGATACCTGAAAGCCGGCATCTTTGATCCGCTTGCGCGCCGTCTCGAAGGTGAGACCGACGACGCTGGGCACCGAGACGCCCGGGGCGCCGTTCACATAGCGGGGCTCGGTGGGTGGCAGAACAACCGGGCCGAAACTGGTGGCAATCGGATTCATCGCCAGGAACCAGGTTTGTGCCGGTGATGTTCCGCCGTAGAGGTTTCCGCCACCACCACACTTACGCAGCGGGAAGGCGCAGAGCGCGGCAGGTTTCGGCGAGTCGTCGAACACGTAACTGGCTGCCGCGAGTTGATTGGTGTAGCCGAAGAATCCCGAGGATCGGTGTGATTCGGTGGTTCCGGTCTTGCCCGCCATCGGTAGGCGCCAGCCGACCGATCCGGCTGCCGCGGCGCCGGTACCCATCGTGGCGTCTTTGGACAGCGCATTGGTCAGAGTGTTGGCCAACCCTGCCGGCACCACCTGCTCGCACTTGGCCGCCGGCACGTCGATCTGTTTGCCGTGGCGATCCAGAATTTGGTCAATCGGAGTCGGCGGGCACCACACGCCGCCGGAGGCCAGTGTGGCCGCGACGTTCGACAATTCCAACGCGTTGACCTCGAACGGTCCGAGTGTGAATGACCCGATGTTGGATCTCTTGACGTAGTCCGCGAGGCTCTCATTGCTGTTCGGCACGTAGGCCCGCGCGGTACCGGGATCGGCATAGGAACGCAGACCCAGACGCACGGCCATGTCGACGGCACGCGGTACACCGACCTGTTGAATCAGTTTCGCGAACGCGGTGTTGGGTGATAACGCCAGTGCGTCGGTCATGCTCAGCGGACTGCGATAGCCGGCGGCGTTCTTGACGCACCACGTCTTGGGTGGACAGCCCTTGGTGTCGCTGTTGCCGAGACCCGTGCCCTGGAAGGTCGGCGGAACATCAAGCATGGCATTGATACCCAAGCCCATGTCCAATGCGGCTGCGCTGGTGAAGATTTTGAAGATGGATCCCGCGCCGTCACCGACGAGGGTGAACGGCTGTGGTTGGACGGTTTGGCCGGCTTCGAGTTTGAGGCCGTATCCGCGGTTATCGCCCATCGCAAGCACCCGGTGCGCATCTTTGCCCGGCCGGATCACACTCATGACACTGGCGACGCTGTCGAGTGTCGGGGCGGCGACCGCATTGATCGCCTTCTTGACGCTGTTCTGGACCTTGGGGTCAAGGGTGGTCTTGATCAGGTAGCCGTTGCGGGCCACATCGGCTTTGCTGATGCCCGCCCGCGCCAGATATTCCAACGCATAGTCGCAGAAAAAGGCGCGATCGCCCGCCGCGATACAGCCCTGCGGCAGCATATTGGGTTGCGGCAGAACGCCTAACGGTTGTTCCCGTGCGGCGCGAAGTGAGTCAGCATATTCGGGGAGGTTGTCGATCATGGTGTCGATGACAACGTTGCGACGGTCCAGGGCTCCCCGGGGATTGGTGTAGGGATTCAGGGCGCTGGTGGACTGCACCATACCGGCGAGCAACGCGGACTGTTGCCAATTGAGTTGTGCCGCATCGATTCCAAAATAGGTACGGGCAGCATCCTGGATCCCGTAGGCGCCGTTCCCGAATGAGACGAGGTTCAGATATCGGGTGAGTATCTCGGGCTTGGTGAGTACCTTATCGAGGGCCAGTGCCGTGCGGATCTCCCGCAGTTTGCGCGTCGGCGTTGTCTCTACCGCCGCGCGGCGTTCGGCGTCGGTTTGAGCATTGACCAACAGATTGAAGTTTTTGACGTACTGCTGTTCGATGGTGGACCCGCCACGGGTGTCCCCGGCACCCTTGAGGAAGCCGGCCAAGCCGGTCAGGGTGCCTGGTACGTCGACGCCGTTGTGATCGGCGAAACGCTTGTCCTCGATGGAGACAATCGCCAGTTTCATCGTGTCGGCGATTCCCGCGGTGGGTACCTCCCTGCGGCGCTGCAGATAGAGCCAGGCGATCGGATTACCGTCCACATCGACCATCGTCGAGATCGCGGGCACCTCCCCGCCGAGGATATCGGCGGAGCCCTGCGCGACTGATTCCGATGCGTGATTGCTCGCGACGCCGACGCCTCCGACTATCGGGAAGAGTAATCCGGCGACGAGCACGCCGGCGAGCAGGCAGAGCAGAGCCATTCTGCGCAGAGTCGGCTTCACCGGGGGGTAGGTGTCCGACATGCCCGACACATTAGGTGCTGACAACCGGCAGAGCTAGTGCGGACATTCCGCCATGGCTAATGGGAATCGGTTCGCTACCGATGGTCGGCGACGGCCTCCACGACGACAATGCCGTCATCATCACTGAAGGCCACATCGCCTGGCGCGAAGTCGACACCGCCGATGGCCACCACGACATCATGTTCGCCCGACCCTGTTTTGGCACTCTTACGGGGGTTGGTGCCCAGTGCCTTGATGCCGATGTCGAGCGTGGACAGCGTCGCGGCGTCGCGCACCGCACCATTGACGATGATTCCGGCCCATCCGTTGGAGCGGCCCAACTCGGCGATCACGTCTCCGACCAGTGCGGCGTGCACAGACGCACCGCCGTCGATCACCAGGATTCGTCCGTCGCCCGGTCCCGACAACACCGATTTCAGTAATGCGTTGTCTTCAACACAGCGCACGGTGCTGATCGGTCCCGCGAACTGAGTCCGCTTACCGAACTGGCGAAATTGGGTATCACAACTGCGCACATCGGCGCCGATATCGTCGACCAGATCGGCGGTCGGCCGGAAGGCGCTATCCATGGCGGCCCTGCGCTTCAATCGCGCCGACGACGCCGGATGAGCATCACGACCAGGACGACAGCGCCCAGACCGATCGCCAGCGGGATCTGGATACCTCGGGAATTGGGATCGGCCGGCACGGGCGGCGGGGTTTCGCGTACGACCGGGTTGCGTGCCGGCGGGGCGGACGGAACGGCTGCGATCGGCGGAGGGGTGGGTGCGGTCTCGACGGGCGGTTCCGGCGCAGCCTTCCGGGGCGCTTTCTTGGCCGCTTTCGCGGGGGCTTTCTTCGCCGCCGGCTTTGGCGCCGGGGATTTTTTAGCCGGTTTCTCGGACGCCTTTTTCGGCACCCGGGGTGGAATCGTGCCGGAACCCTCGCCGGGCGGTTCCTTGGGGTCTGCCATGGGATGCTCCTCTGCTGTTATCTCGACGGGTTGCACTTGGTCGCGGTTATGACCGGCGGCGCGCCCACCAGGCCGTCACACCGGCGATCAAAAGTCCGGCACCAACCATAAACGGCCACAAAGCAATCCGATGGGACTCGGTGCCATCGGTCACCGCAGGGCCGGGTGATCCGGTGCTGGGGACCGTGACAGTGAACGTCCACGAACCTGAGACGACGTGGCCGTCGGCTGAGGTCACCCGGTAGTTCACCGTGTAGCTGCCTGATGGGCCCAGGGGGCGTACCGCAACGCTTGCTATCGCGCCCCGCACTTCCGGGTCACCCGCCGACCACAGGTTGCCGTCGGGTCCCACCACGGTCATCGCCGCGAATCCGGTCTGCAACTCCTCGTTGAACGTCGCGCTCACCCGGTCGGGGCCGACGCTCAGCACGGCGCCGGCCGGCGGATCGGATGCCGTCAACACGGTGTGTGCCGAGGCCGTACCGGCGCCGGTGATGGTGAGGCCGATCATCAGTAGGGCGGCAGCCAGCATGCGTACCGGTGCAGTCATGGCCTACAACACTCCCAGGCGGGCCATCAGGTCGGCGTCGATACCGTCGAGTTGTTCGGTGATCGAACTTTGCGCAACGCGTCGGCGCGGGCCGGGCATGTTCTCTGCGGCTGTGACCGCCGCCGACAACGCGGTCAACCGGTCCGTCATTGCGGTGACGAATTGCTTTGTTTCGGAATCTTTGGGTTTCTTCTCGGCGACCAGGCGCAGCGATTTCTCGGCTCCTGAAATCCGCGCCGAGAGCCGCCCGCCCTGCCCGGAGAACTGACCCAGAGCGGTGAGCGGGACGCCAAGGCGGTCGGCGCGACGCTCATCGATGGCACCGCGAGCGGCCATCGCGGCCCGGTAGGCGATCGGGACAATGACCGGAGCCAGTAGCCGCGACACAGTCAGAGTTCGCCGGACCCTTCCCGGCGATAGCAACTTTCCCTCGCGCTTGGTCCGCAGTTGGGTCTCTGCGACTTTGACCGCTGCGCGGTCGCTGTCTCGCTGCGCCTTCACGTGAGCCTTGATGGCCTTGGTTTCGGAGCGCTCAGTGGCCTTGATGCGCTTGGCCTCGTTCTTCGCGGCGAGCTTGGCCTCCAACTTGGCCTTGGTCTTCAACGCGCGGGCTTCGGCGCGCTTGGTGGCCCGGCTCTTCCGCTTGGTGAACAGGCCCATGGCCGCTGCCTCCCGAATAGATCGTCGGCGATCGGCGAGATGGGCTCGACGACCGGTGCGGTCAACACTATCGCCCGGGGTGAGCCGCGCTCTCACGACCTGCGGGTATGCCACAATTGGTTCAACTCCGCAAACCCGGGCACCGCTGGTGCCCGCTCATGTCAGGGGATATTCGTGAACCGGTTGCGACGGTGCACCGCGGCGATCAGCTGGACGATCGCTGCGGGTGTGCTGTGCGGCGCGGTGGGCATCATCGGTGCGGCGCCCGCGATGGCCCGCCCGACCGAAGCCGGTGACACACCTGGCAACGCTGCCGGCACGTCGGGCTCGGACCGTGACAGCACCGCGGTCAGTGGAACACCTCAGGCCCGGCGACGGGGGTCGGGCGCCGCGTCCGCTGACCCGTCACCGGGGCGCGATTACCCCGCACGGCATGCAAGGCGGGTGTCGGCCGGAGCCGTTGCGGCTGGAACCGCTGAGCCGGCTGAGCCGGCTGGGCCGGCCGGGACCGACGAAACGCACGAATGGCATTGGCATTGGCATTGGCCGTGCCACATCGTCTGGCCCACGGCTGGGCCGGTGCCGGCCGACGCCGAGGAGTTCAGCAATGGCGTGACCGCGTATGTTGATCTCCCGCCCACATATCTTCCGGCTCTTACATCGTTCTCGGGCCTGGCCGCCCCCCCGTTGTCGGCGTTCGCCGTCGAGTCGCTCGGCGGCCCTCCGGAATCGGGCGCAGGGCTCGATCAGGCTCCGCCGGCACCCCAGGGGCAACCCGACCGGGCGGCGACACCGGAGGCACCCGTGCCGGCCGTTCCGCTGGCCGGGGGCGGCACCCCGCCGACGGCACCGGTGCCGCAACGCCCGGGAGTCGATGCACCGCCACCTGAGGGCAGGGTGGGGTACCCGGCATACCTGCGCAATGCCGACTTCGCTCAGGTCGCCGCGGTAGCGCTGCCGGGATTGGCCGCCATTCTCGGTGTCACCGCGCTCGGCGGGTTCCTCGGTTATCGCCAAGCCAAGGCGGGCTTCGTGCTGCGGGCCGCCGGGACCGCTCGGTTCCTCCCGTGACCGAACGCCGGGTGACTGAGGCGGTGAACGACATTCTTGCCCTGGCACCCCGCCACGGCGAGGTATCGCTGGCCGCACTGGTGGCTGCCGTCGGTGAGCACCGGGCGCGACGCATCGAGGTGAGTTCGGCGGAACTGCCGATGGGGGTGTCAGGGCAATGGCGTCAGTACGCCGATTACGACGAGTTCCTGATTCAGGACGGACTGCCGACCGCAGATCGCACCCTGGCGCATGAACTGGGCCACCTGGTCCTCGGTCACGATGGCATGCCGGTTGCGGAGGTTGCGCGGGGCGCGGCCGAAGTCGCCGGCGACGATCTGATCAGTTACATGCTCAACCAGCGCACCGGCTGTATGGGTCCCGGCGGTGAGGATGTCGAACAGGAGGCGGAGGACTTCGCGGCCCTCCTGCTTTACCGCCTCGGTCGGCTGCCCAGCGATCGTGCCTCCATCGTCCAGGTCCGCCTCGGAGAGGCGTTTGGTTGATCATCTGGGTCATCGCCGGTCTGTTGGGGATGGCGACCGGGCTGCGGATCGGGTGGGGGTTGGTCAACCAGCAGTCAGTGGTCAGCAGCGCGATGATCGTCGCCCTCGGAGGCCTTGCCGTGGTGGCGGTCGTGAATTGGCCGCCGTTGACCTTGCTGATCGACACGGCGCTGCACTGGCCCAATATCGCGATCGGATTGAGTCAGGTCGCATTGATCGCCTCCGCCGTCGGAAGTTGCGTGATGATCACCTCCGTCGCTTCCACCCGGAATCCGTCGACCACCCGTCGTCTCGCGGTGACCCAGTACAGCGTGGCCGCACTCATCGCGACGGTCACCCTGGTGCTGTTCTTCGCCCGGGGGCGCGAGCCGGAGATGGCCCCCCGGGAGTACCTCGATCGCAATCTCGGATCGGGGACCCTGGCGCTGAGTTGGCTGGTTCCCCTGCTGTATGTGGTGCTGGCCTTGACCCTGGTGGCCTGGGTAGGAATGCGCCTGGCTAATCCCAGTCGGCGCGGACGTGCGTTGTTCACCTTCACCATCGGAATCGCGCTGATCGTCGCGGCCAGTGCCTTCTTCCTCATCCGTGCCGTCGGTACCACGCATCTTGTCGGCGTCGGTGCCGCCGCCACCCTGTTGGCGGCTGCCATGGCTATCGTCGCGGCCGGATCAATGCTCCCCGCCGTCGAGGACTGGGTCGGCGCGCGCCGTGAGCTTCACCTGATCAGGCCGTTGCGCGACGAGATGGTGCATCGCCATCCCGATATCGGCATTGGGGTCCGTCC
>CALQLM010000048.1 GCA_943331415.1 Bifidobacterium breve | reverse complement strand
GGGCGGATTCCCGGGCAGGCCATGGAAGGTCTCGCGGAGGTCGGCGCTGCGCGCGAGCGCGGCAAGCTCTGGGCTTCCGCTCTCACGGAGGCGGCCCGGCCGCACGACGACGGCCACGAAGCCTGACACCATCGGGGCCCTTCGCCTACCGTGAGTGGATGACCTTCCCCATTCGCATCGGCGTCCAGCTTCAACCGCAACACTGCTCCGACTACACCCAGATCCGCGATGCAGTGCGGCGGTGCGAGGACATCGGCGTGGACATCGCGTTCAACTGGGACCACTTCTACCCGCTCTACGGTGATCCCGACGGCGCCCATTACGAATGCTGGACCATGCTGGGTGCGTGGGCCGAGCAGACCTCGCGCATCGAGATCGGCGCACTGGTCAGCTGTAACTCCTACCGCAACCCGGAACTGCTGGCCGATATGGCTCGCACCGTCGACCACATCTCCGGCGGGCGGCTGATCCTCGGCATCGGATCGGGCTGGAAGCAAAAGGATTACGACGAGTACGGCTACGAGTTCGGTACCGTCGGCAGCCGTCTGGACGACCTCGCCGTGGCAATGCCGCGAATCACCTCCCGGTTGAGCAAGCTCAACCCGGCACCCCTGCGGCAGATCCCGATCCTGATCGGCGGGCAGGGTGAGCGCAAGACGCTACGACTGGTCGCCGAACATGCCGACATCTGGCATGGGTTCACCAATGCCACCACCTACCCCGGCAAGGCCGAGGTGCTGGCCCGGCACTGCGCCGACACCGGCCGCGATCCCAACACCGTGGAGCGTTCGTCGGGCGTCGAGGGCAAAGGCGCCGACGCCCTGGTGGCCAACGCCGAGGCACTGGCGCAGCTCGGGGTCACCCTGATGACCGTTGGCTGCGACGGGCCGGACTACAACCTCGGGCCGGCCGAGGCACTCGTCCGGTGGCGGGACAACCGGAGCGCCTAAGACTCCCGGTGGACAATTCCAACTACCAGTAACCGTCAACACCATGCAGTTAGACTCGCGAACTATGTCACCGCCCGAACCGCAGGCCGTCGACTTGGCCGGTGACCTTCAGCGGGTGCTGTCGAAACTCTTCACGGTGCTGCGCCGAGGTGATGCCAACCGGGGTTCGCGTCCGGATCTCACCCTCGCGCAGCTCTCAATCCTGTTGACGCTGCTGGATTGTGGGCCGATCCGAATGACCGAACTGGCCACGCGGGAGCGGGTACGCACGCCCACGACCACGGTGGCAATCCGGCGGCTCGAGAAGCTGGGACTGGTCAAACGCTCTCGCGATCCCTCGGATATGCGGGCCGTGCTGGTCGAGGTCACCCCGGAGGGATTGGTTCAGCACCGCGATGCCCTGGACACCCGGCGGGCTCATCTCGCGTCGATTCTGACCAAACTGTCCGACGAGGAGCGCTTGAATCTGATCAAGGCCCTCAAGCCCTTGGAGCATCTGGCCGACGCCGAGGACTCCTGAGCCCAGCGTCAGCCCAACCAGTCCAGAACCGCAGCGGCCGTCCACGATTGCTGCATGCTGCCCAACGGTTCACCGGTGAACGGTTCGTAGTATTCGGCGAACGTTCCGTCACTGGCCTGCCGTAGCCCCTCACTGCGAAGAGTCAGGGACCGCTCCGACCATCCGCGGCGGGCGAACGCCCAGGAGAACAACCACGTCAGCACCGGCCACACCGGTCCCCGCCAGTATTCCCGCGGGCGAAAGTCCTTCGATACCGGCGACGTAGACGGGATCAGCGCGAACTTCAAATCGGGATGACCGCAGAAGCGCGGCCCTTCCAGTAGTCGCAGCAGCGCCCGCTCCTGCTCGTGCGGCAGGCCTCCGCACAGCAGGGGTGCGAATTGGGCGGCGGTCTCGGTCACAATCCAGGATTGGGAGCGAAGGTCGAAATCCCTTGCCGCACCTGATCTCTGGTCGGTCATCTCACTGACCCCGGCACGAAAGCGTGCGGCCCAGGAGTACAGGTCGCGCACATCAGCCGTCGGCCGTTTGTAGTCCTCGCCGATATTGGCCAGCACATCGCAGGCGACCGAGAAGATCGCCGAGAAAAAGACGTCCTCGACCGCGAAGCTCATGGCAGTCGGCAAGAGGCCGTCGTCGTAGCGGGCCGCCTTCATCTCCTCCAACAGCCAGAGGTACCGGTCGTACTCGCCATCGGACGGACGCTGGCCGGGGTCGGTGATGATATGGGTATCGGCACGCTCGTAGGCCGGCACCGCACCGGCAACCACCCTCGCGTAGGCGGTGTCCCAGCGCGGAGAGTTGTCCATCCCGGATTCCCACCCGTGATAGAGGGTGATCCGGCCGTGTTGCTGGGGGTCACGGGCCTCGGCCAGCCATCGGTGCCAGCGCACCAGATCGTTCCAACGTCGGTCCAGGAAGGTCTCAGCGACCGCACGGGTCGAGCGCCCGCGGGTGCGGGCCCGATCGAGGATGCGCTGCACAGCGATCGCATGCACCGGGGGCTGGGTGATACCTGAGGTCTGACGGCCGGCCGGGGCGTCTGCAGCGAGATCCGAGCATGCCCACCGGTCCGGACCGGGAAAGTAGCCGTCGACCCCGGGGGCGAACACGATGTGCGGGATCATGCCGTTGGCCCACTGCGCGGACAGCAGGGTATCCAACTCCACGACGGCACGTTCCACGCTCAACGAGGCCAGCCCGACCGAGACGAACGCCGCGTCCCAGCTCCACATGTGCGGGTAGAGCCGGGGTGCCGCCGACGTCATGGCCCCCAGATCATTGCCGCGCAAGAGGTAGGCCGCGCGGGCAGCGAGCTGAGTGGGCGCGAAGCCGGCGTCGAACGTCACGGGTTCATTCTGCGGTGCGCCACCCCGGGTGCCGATCGGTAGGGTGGCCGACATGCCGGGTACTGCGCTGATCACCGGAGCCGGCGGGGGCATCGGCGCGGCAATCGCCGAGGCCTTGGCGCCGACCCACACGCTCCTGCTGGCCGGACGGCCCTCGGCACGCCTGGATTCCGTCGCCGAGCGACTCGGGGCCACCACCTGGCCGATGGACCTGACCGATCCCGACGATATCGAGGCGGCCGCGGAGGTACTGGCCGAACTCGACGTGCTGGTCCACAACGCCGGAGTGGCCTTCCCGGGCCGGGTCGCCGAGTCCACCCCGGAACAATGGCGCGCCACCTTCGAGGTGAACGTGACCGGAGCCGTCGCACTCACCTGTGCGTTGCTTCCGGCGCTTCGCGCGGCGCGCGGGCAGGTGATCTTCATCAACTCTGGTGCGGGGATGAACGCCTCACCCGGGCTCGCTTCATATTCGGCAAGCAAGTTCGCGCTGCGGGCATTCGCTGACTCGTTGCGCACCGACGAACCGCAGTTGCGGGTCACCAGCATCCACCCCGGCCGGGTCGACACCGAGATGCAGCGGGATCTGGTGGCCTACGAGGGCCGCGACTACAACACTGCTGAATTCCTCACGCCCCACACCGTCGCCGGCGTCGTCGCCTCGGTGGTCGCCACGCCGGCCGATGCGCACACCCACGAGGTGGTGATCCGCCCGCGCGGACCGCACTGAATCCGGGCCGGGCGGGCGCCGCTGTCACATGACGAGATTGACCAATCGGCCCGGGACCACGATGACCTTCTTCGGGGTCGCACCGGCCAGGAATGCGGCCACTTTCTCATCAGCCAGCGCGGCCGACTCCAGGACGTCCCGGCCGGCGTCGGCAACGACGGTGATGTGGCCACGAACCTTGCCGTTGACCTGAACCGGATATTCGACGGTGTCGGTGACGAGGTAGCGCGGATCGGCGTTGGGGAATGGGCCGTGCGCCAGCGACTGTTCATGGCCGAGACGGTGCCAGAGTTCTTCGGCCAGGTGCGGCGCCAGTGGCGCGACCATCAATACCAAAGGTTCGAGCGCGGCCCGGGAGCTGACGCCGGCTTTGGTGAGGTGATTGGTGTATTCGATCAGCTTGGCAGCCGCGGTGTTATTGCGCAGCCCGACATAGTCGTCGGAGACCCCCGCAATGGTTCGATGCAGTTGACGAAGTGTCTCGTCGTCGAGCGGATCGTCGGAAACCCTTGTCTGCCCGCTATTTTCGTCGATGACGAGTCGCCATACCCGCTGCAGGAACCGGTGCGCACCGACGACGTCCTTGGTCGCCCATGGTCGGGAGGCTTCCAGGGGACCCATTGACATCTCATACACGCGCAGCGTGTCCGCACCGTAGCCGTCGCAAATCTCGTCCGGTGAGATCGAGTTCTTCAGGCTCTTGCCGATCTTGCCGAATTCCTGGAACACCTCGATCTCGCCGTTGGGTCCGGGCAGGAAGAACTTGTCACCGCGTTCGACGACATCGGCCGCGGGCACATAGGAGCCGCGGGCGTCGGTATAGGCGTAGGCCTGGATGTAACCCTGATTCACCAGGCGGCGGTAGGGCTCCCGCGATGTCACGTGCCCGAGGTCGTAGAGCACCTTGTGCCAGAACCGCGAGTACAGCAGGTGCAGCACCGCGTGTTCGACACCGCCGACGTAGAGATCCACCCCACCCGGATCGCCCGCTCCGTGTTCATCGGGACGCGGACCCATCCAGTAGGACTCGTTCTCCCGAGCACAGAACTGTTCGGCGTTGTGCGGGTCGGCGTAGCGCAACTCGTACCAGGAGCTACCCGCCCACTGCGGCATCACGTTGGTGTCGCGGGTGTAGGGGCGCAGACCATCGCCGAGGTCGAGCTCAACGTTGACCCACTCGTCGGCCTTGTTCAGCGGCGGTGACGGCTCGCTATCGGCGTTATCCGGGTCGAAGGACACCGGCGCGTAGTCCTCAATATCGGGCAGTTCCACCGGAAGCATCGACTCCGGCAGCGGGCGGGCGCGCCCTTCGGCATCGTCGACGATGGGAAAGGGTTCACCCCAATACCGCTGGCGGGCAAAAAGCCAGTCGCGGAGTTTGTACTCCACGCGACCACTACCCCGGCCGTCTGCTTCGAGTCTGGCGATGACCGCGGCTTTGGCCGCACCGACGGCGAGTCCGTCGAGATAGCCGGAGTTCACCAGAGTGCCGTCGCCGGTGTAGGCCTCCTCGGTGACATCGCCGCCGGCGATGACCTCAATGATCGGAAGCCCGAACTCGGTGGCGAATTCCCAGTCACGCTGATCATGACCCGGTACAGCCATGATGGCCCCGGTGCCGTAGCCGAGCAGAACGTAGTCGGCGATAAAGATCGGGATCTGTTGGCCATCAGTCGGATTGGTCGCATAGCTGCCCAGGAAGACGCCGGTCTTGGTCTTATTCTCCTGGCGTTCCAGATCGGACTTCGCCGCGATCGCACGCCGGTAGCCGGCCACCGCATCGGCCGGGGTTGCCGCACCGGCCGTCCACCGTTCGTCGACGTGTTCGGGCCACCCGCTGGCGACAACCCGGTCGACCAGTTCGTGCTCGGGCGCCAGGACCAGGTAGGTGGCCCCGAACAGGGTGTCCGGTCGTGTTGTGAAGACCTCAACGTCGGCGGCGGCGGAACCAAAGAGCACTGAGGCTCCGGTGGATCGGCCGATCCAGTTGCGCTGCATGGCCTTGACCTTGTCCGGCCAGTCCAGCACATCGAGATCCTCGAGCAAGCGGTCTGAGTAGGCCGTGATCCGCATCATCCACTGACGCAGCCGCTTGCGGAACACCGGAAAGTTTCCCCGCTCACTGCGGCCGTCGGCAGTGACTTCCTCGTTAGCCAAGACTGTTCCCAGGCCTGGGCACCAGTTGACCAGCGACTCGGCCCGATAGACCAGACGGTGGCTGTCGATGACATCTGCCCGTTCACCCGTTGACAGTGCGGACCACACCCGTCCGTCGTCGAGACCTCGTGCACCGCTGTCGAATTCGGCGATCAGATCACTGATCGGACGGGCCTTGTTCAAGGCCGGATCGAACCAGGCGTTGTAGATCTGGAGGAATATCCATTGCGTCCACTTGTAGAAGTCGACATCGGTGGTGGAAAAGCTACGGCGCTGATCATGCGCGAGCCCGAGCCGACCCAGCTGACGCCGGAAGTTGACGATATTGGCATCGGTTCGGGTACGTGGATGGGTGCCGGTCTGCACTGCGTATTGCTCGGCGGGCAGACCGAAGGAGTCGAATCCCAATGCGTGCAGCACGTTGCGGCCGGTCATCCTGAAATACCGGGCGTAAACATCGGTGGCGATATAGCCCAACGGGTGCCCGACATGTAAACCCTCGCCGGACGGGTAGGGAAACATGTCTTGAACGAACATCTTGTCCCGCGGGACCGCTGACCCATCAGTAGGCGCCAGCGAGCCCACCGGGTTGGGCACGTTGAACGTCCCCCGCTGCTGCCAGCTTTCCTGCCATTGATGCTCAATGCGGCCGGCCAGTTCGGCCGTGTAGCGGTGCGGCGGCACATCCGGATCGGCTTCCCCGGAGCCGGCGGTCGCAGAACTGCCCGTCATGGCGGTCGGGGATTCGGTCACGCCCACAGGGTATCGGGGCGGTGGGATCGGCAACGGCACGGTATCGGTTGCGTTTCATGCCGGTCAGAGGTTGGTTCCAAGTCGATTCCAGCGCTGTCATCTATGCACCGCACATGCATACAGTCGACAAGGACGAGTGGGCCGCCCGGCCCCGAACGTGCGAAAAGGACATCTGCGATGAACAGGATCGCCCGCAATTGGCGGGTTTTGGTAGGCGGTATCGCCGCCGGGTCGGTAGCCGTGGTCGGTTTCACCGGTGCCAGTGCTTCAGCCGAGCCGGTTCAACCGGTTCAGCCCGCGCCGGCGGTGGCGACGGCAACCGTGACGGCGACACAAACTGTCACCGTCACGCCCCAGGCCGCTGCGCAGTCAGCGGAGACCGCCACGTCGCCGGCGGCCGCGGCTGCGGCTCCCGCCGCCGTGTCCACACCGGCGGAGACTCCTGTCGCACCCCTGGCACCAGCTACGTCCGGCACCATGGCGGAATTCCTCCAGGAGAAGGGCGTTGTGATGGAGCCGCAGAAAGCGGCTGGATTCACCGCTCTCAATATCGTGCTGCCACTGCCGACTGGCTGGCGGATCATTCCCGATCCCAACGTGCCTAATGCGTTCACCGTGATCGCCGACCGGCAGGGCGGTGACGGGCTGTACAGCTCCAACGCGGCGCTGACGGTCTACAAGCTGGTTGGGGATTTCGATCCTCGCGAGGCGATCAGTCACGGCTATGTGGAGAACCAGAAGCTGTTCGCCTGGCAGTCGACGTCGGCCTCGATGGCGGATTTCGGCGGGTTCCCCTCATCGGTCATTGAAGGTACCTACCGAGACGCCGATATGACGCTCAACACCTCTCGGCGCCACCTGATCGCCGAGTCCGGCTCGGATCGCTACCTGGTCACCCTGACGGTGACCACGGCGGCGAATCAGGCCGTCGCGACTGCGGCCGCCACCGACGGGATCGTCAACGGATTCCGAG